>NZ_JAQREZ010000064.1:0-20709 GCF_028598715.1 Pseudoalteromonas sp. GABNS16E | reverse complement strand
ATATACAATGAAATGCGACCGCACTTAAGTTTGGATATGAAAACACCAAATCAAGTGCATAAAAAAGACCTGGCGCTTTCGCACCAAGTCTTTCATTAAAACCGTCAACCTATTTCAGGACGGGACATACGTCACTATTTTTTGGAACATCAAAAATAACTAAGCTTTTATAACCGTTATCTTGCATAAACTTATTGATAAGCTCATAAGTTGTGATTACATTAAGTGCTTGGAAATTAACCAATAAAATGTTGTAGTTAGCTGCCACACAGAAAAGTGAAGTATAGTCTGGACTATTAAAGCACTTTACATAGCGTATTGGAGTATTTTTAATATCCATAATTTCTGTCCGTAGATGCAATAGTAATACTATATTGCTATTTTTGGTTAATATCAATCATAGTGCATAGTTCGATAAGCGATACGAAGCTGTGATTAATGTGCTTTATGGAATAATGTTTCCCTTATATGTAAACATAAAAAATTAAAGTGTGGATAACGTGATTACTTTTTAGTAGAAGGCCCATTTTTTTGTTTAGGTTATCCAACAATAATCAAAAATTATAATTGATTTGTACCTGTATGTTTATTAAATGAAAATTTTTATACATTTCTTCACAAATATGTAGCATAATATCCCTCCAGAGGAAAGATGCTATTAGGCGTCTTTTTTTATGCCCAAAACTTATTGCCCAAGCCAATAAGTTCGCATAACTAAATTATACGGTATCCTTTGGAGAATATTTTGAAACTACGCAAACTCTCACAGTTAAGCCTCGCAATTGTCGCTGCACTAACTACCTCAGTAAATGCTGAAGAAGCTAAAACAACAGCAAAACAAGACGCGTTTGAAAAAATCGAAGTTACAGCTCGTAAACGTACAGAGAGCTTGTTTGAATCTCCAACCGCTATCACTTCAATTGGTGCTAACCTAATTGATAAAGCCAATATGAGTAACCTAGAAGATATTGGTAAATACGTTCCAAACTTAAATATCACTCGCTACGGTGTAGGTAATGCGGCGCATGCCTCTGTGTTTATTCGTGGTATTGGTCTACAAGATCACATAATTACAACCGATCCGGGTGTAGGTGTTTATTTAGATGGTGTTTACTTAGGCCGTCAAATGGGGTCAAACTTATCGTTACCAAATGTAGAGCGTGTTGAAGTTCTACGTGGACCACAAGGTACATTATATGGTCGTAATACCTTAGGTGGCGCAGTAAATGTAATTACTAAGCAACCAGGTGATGAAGGGATTGTTTCAACTACAGCTAAAATTGGTAGCCGCGGACGTATTGCTGGCGATGTATACTTTAATAACTCGCTAACAGATGAAGTAAGTATGTCTGCAAGTGCATCATACAAAACGCGCGATGGTGTGGGTGAAGCTGTAAATTTAGCTAACCCAGAAAAAGAAATAGGTGAAGAAGAAGAGTTTAGCGGTCGCGTAGCCCTTAAATGGCAAGCCAATAGCGATTTAGCGTTTACTTTTTCACTTGACGGTGTTGATAACGAGTCGGGTCAATCGCCTTACACTATTGAGCTAACTGAGCCGCTTGATGCAAATGATGTATTTAATGGTGACTTTCCTTTATTAACACAGGATATGATCCCATCTGATCCAGATGATTTAGGCACTACCGTTGCTGGTATTGAATCTACGTCTTACTCAGGGTGGGGTACGTCATTTACTGCTGATTGGGCAATTGATGATACGTACACGGCTAAATTTATTTCAAGTTACCGTACTTCTGAATACGAAGGTGGACTTGATGATGATGCGTCACCTCTTAACTTATCTGAGTTCCCAGAAGAGGGTGGTGCAGACCAATACTCGTTTGAAATTCAACTAAATGCGACTTACGACAATATGGACTTTGTATCAGGCCTTTACTTCTTTAATGAAGATGGCTTTACACGTTCAGGTCCATTTGTATTTAGCCCATTCAATACACCTAATGTTTTATTAAACGATGGTGTTACACCTTCATTTGGTGGCTATGGCGATTTTGAAATTAACCAAGAAACAAACTCATACGCTGTATATTTTAATACAAGTTACGATTTAACAGATGATTTAAGTATTGGCGGTGGCCTTCGATACTCAAAAGATGAGAAAGATGCCGATGCGATTTTCCCAACATTTGCTGAACGTAAATACGTAAGTGCAGAGTTTGACGCTGTAACATGGGATGTAAACGCATCATATCAAATCAGCAATAACATGAATGTATATGGTCAAATTCAAAAAGGTTACCAAACAGGCGGTTTCCCTCCACGTCCATTTGGTGGCCCCGATCAGTTTGTATCGTTTGATGAAACTAAAGCAATTAACTACGAAATGGGCTTAAAAGGCCAAGTACATGAAAATGTATCTATGATGTTAGCTGTATTTGTAACAGATTACACTGACCTTGCTTTACCATTTTCTGACCCTACTGCAGGCGGTGGTTTTGTAACGATTGTTGAGAATGCAGGTGAATCTAAAGCGCAAGGTATTGAGCTTGAAACTACCGTTGCCATTACAGACGATTTCACAATTCGCAGCTCTGTAGGTTACTTAGATTCTGAAATTACAGAAGTAGATGCAGGCGTACAAGGTATTGGTAAAGGTGATTCACCAGCATTAACACCACGTTGGACTGTAATGATTGCCCCTTCTTACTTTATGGATTTAGACAGCGGTGCAACTGTTGCATTTAACGCTAACTACTCTTTCAGAAGCGAAATGCAAGGCCAGTCGGTTTACAATGAAAGCGAGACTATTGATTCGCGTGAATTAGTTGGTTTTAATATTTCTTACACTAACCCTTATGGCGATATGGAAGTAACCTTATACGGTGAAAACGTATTAAATGAGGTTTACGATGTAGGTCGTTTACAGCAGTCAGGTTTTGTTGGTGTAATGCGCAGTAATGACCGTAGCGAGTTTGGTTTAAAATTCAAAAAAGACTTTGAGCTTTAATAACCCGCAATGAGTTAATTAAAAGGTAAGCTTAGGCTTACCTTTTTTTGCCTGTAAAAAGAGTAGCTTAGATCAACAGTGAATCTCTTTAGAACAAGCGCTATACAATTGTGTAGTGCAATTGCTATTGATATATTTAGTGTGGTGCGAAGGCTAATCGCTAAGTATTAAAAAGCGCCACAGGCATCAACTAGACTTATTTTTAGGCAATAAAAAAGCCCTCAGAGAGGGCTTTTCAACAATCAACATAGGTTTAAATAAAAACCTCTGCCATTCTTATTTGTTAGATTCATTGTATTCACGCGTTAGTCTTGCGTGCTCACTTAAATCTGTCAGGCCAAGCTTTTCGTAGCTTTTTTCCATCATCTCAAGTGCAGGCTCTAAATAGCTGCTTTGCGAGTAATGCTCAACAACGTACTTACCACGATTAGCGGCCGCCAGGTAAGCTTCACGTTCGTAGTAGTAATTAGCCACTTTTAGCTCGTAACGCGCCATACGGTTTAAAAGCCACACTAAGCGACGTTTAGCCTCTGGTGCGTAATCACTTTTTGGAAAGCGTTTTACAAGCGTTGATAAATCGGTAAATGCAACACGTGTACGGTTTGCATCGCGGTCAGCTCTGTCTATGCCAAAATACTCTTGGAAGGCATTTTTATCTGCTTTAATGTTAACCAAGCCACGCATGTAGTACATATAATCTAAATCTTTGTGGTTTGGGTTTAAACGAATAAAGCGGTCAATGGTCGCTAATGCTTGTTCCGTATTACCTGATTGGTAATGGGCATACACTAAATCCATTTGTACTTGCTTTGAGAAAGGGCCAAATGGGTAGCGTGAATCAATAGCGGTTAACAGCTCAATTGCACGGGCGTATAAACCTGAGTCGAGCGTTTGTTTTGCATCTTCATACAAAGCGTGTGCAGATTTGTTAGGAACGCGTTGGATATCTTCTTGGTCAGGCGCAGAAGAACAGGCCCCTAAAGTAAGTACAGAAGCTGAAAAAACAATGGCGAATGCACGTTTCCCTATTTTATTTATCATTTTATTTGTTACCTTCGATGTCTTCGGCTAGGCCACGGCGGTAAAACCGAGTAAACTATGCGTATTATATTATGCTTTTATTAAAAGCGATTCTAACCCAGTCAGGCACAGCTTGCACTGGTAAATTGGGTAAAGTTACTAATGTCAGAACAAATTTCACTTCAAGCCGAGGTTCCTACCGAGTTAGGTGGTAAACGTCTAGACCAAGTATTAGCGCAATTGTTCCCTGATTATTCACGTTCACGTATAAAAACATGGATATTGGATGATAAAATCACCGTTGACGGTGAAATCTATAACACACCACGAGAAAAACTACTCGGTGGTGAAGTTGTAAATGTTGAAACCAGCATTGAAGCACCACGCGAATACGAAGCACAAGATATCAAATTAAACATTGTTTATGAAGATGATGATATTTTGGTTATCAACAAACCTATGGGCCTAGTCGTTCACCCAGGTGCAGGTAACCCAGATGGCACAGTGCTAAATGCATTGCTGCATCATTTTCCGGATATTATTAACGTACCGCGTGCTGGTATTGTGCACCGTCTAGATAAAGACACCACAGGCTTAATGGTGGTGGCTAAAACTATTCAGGCGCAAACACACTTAGTTAAAGCACTGCAAAAACGCGAAAACTTTACGCGTGAATACGAAGCTTTATGTAATGGTACTATGACCGCAGGTGGCATGGTTGAAAAGCCGATTGGCCGTCACCCAACGCAGCGTACACACATGGCAGTTCACGAAATGGGTAAGCCTGCTATTACACATTACCGTGTTGCTGAGAAATTCCGTGCTCATACACGTTTACGCCTTCGCCTAGAAACCGGCCGTACACACCAAATTCGTGTTCATATGGCGTATATAAACCACCCGTTAATTGGTGATAGAGCCTACGGCGGGCGTCCTCGTCCACCTAAAGGTGCTACGCCAGAGCTGTTTGAAATGTTACGTACATTTAATCGCCAAGCCTTACACGCAGTAAAATTGAGTATTGCGCACCCTATTACGGGTGAAATGATGACTTGGCAAGCGCCTATTCCAGATGACATGGTGGCAATGACTCAGGTGCTTAGAGAAGATACCAAAGCTAACCCTAACATAGAGTATTAATGGCTTTTTTGTCAGCCCCTTGGCCTAATTTAACCTCGGTAGGTACGCTCAGTACCACCCGAGAAGGCGGCGTGTCAAAGCCGCCTTTTAATAGCTTAAATTTAGGCCTACATGTTGATGATGATCCAGAGCACGTGCTAAAAAACCGTGCTTTGGTTGAGCAATCCCTGCCAAGCCCGCCACTGTGGCTTAATCAAGTGCATAGCGCCAATGTGCTCTGTGTTGATGCAGATTTTAATTTTCAAACATTACACAGTGCTGATGCGTTGTATACCAAAGTTAAAAATCAGCCTCTTGCTATTATGAGTGCAGATTGCCTACCTATTCTGTTTGCAAGTCATGATGGCCATGAAGTTGCAGCAGTACATGGTGGCTGGCGCGGCCTTGAAAAAGGGATCATAAAAAATACCCTTGCCTGCTTTTGCGCGCCTAGTAATCAAATATATGCGTGGCTTGGGCCTGCTATTGGTGCTGAGCAATTTGAAGTTGGTGCTGAGGTTGCTACGCGATTTATCGCAAAATCCCCTTTGTTTAAAGAGGCATTTAAATTACAAAGTAATAATAAATACTTGTGCGATATTTACCTAATCGCTCGCATTGAGCTTGAGCAATTAGGCGTTATTAATATTAGCGGAGGCGATTATTGTACTGTTTCTCAGCCATCATTGTTTTTCTCTTATCGGCGAGAAGGTAAAACAGGACGTATGGCCACTTTGATCTGGCGCAAATAAAACACTATTTCCCCACAATATTCTTCTTAACACCTTGAACAATTCTATTAACATACCCATTTATTAAGCAATTAGTTTATTAAATAGGTAAACCCTCATGCGTTTAGATAGATTCACAAGTAAATTTCAATCTGCGCTTTCAGATGCTCAGTCGCTAGCATTAGGGCGCGATCATCAATTTATTGAACCCGTACATTTAATGTATGCACTTTTACAGCAAAATGGCTCTAGCGTACGCGCCTTGCTTGCCCAAGCAGGCGTGAGTGCGGATGAGCTCAACACCAAGCTTTCTCAAGAAATAGAAAAACTGTTTAAAGTCGAAGGAGTAGGGGGCGACGTACAGCTTTCTAATAATATGGCTTCGCTTATTAACTTATGTGATAAGTACGCGCAAAAGCGTAAAGATAAGTATATTTCGAGCGAATTATTTGTATTAGCTGCCTGTGACGACAAAGGCCCTTTAGGTGATATTTTTAGAGCGCTTAATATCACTGCAACTAAAATAGAAAGTGCCATAAAAGCAATTCGCGGTGGCCAAAAGGTCGATGCCCCTAACGCCGAAGAAACCCGACAAGCACTTGAAAAATACACCATTGATTTAACCGAGCGCGCAGAGCAAGGTAAGCTCGACCCCGTTATTGGGCGAGATGACGAAATCCGTCGCACGATCCAAGTTTTGCAGCGCCGTACTAAAAATAACCCTGTGCTTATTGGTGAGCCAGGGGTAGGTAAAACGGCCATTGCAGAGGGGTTAGCGCAGCGCATTATAAATGGCGAAGTGCCAGAGGGCCTAAAAAGTAAGCGTGTTTTATCGCTAGATTTAGGCGCGCTGGTGGCGGGTGCTAAATACCGCGGTGAATTTGAAGAGCGTTTAAAATCGGTGCTCAACGAGTTGGCTAAAGAAGAAGGCCAAGTGATTTTATTTATTGATGAAATTCACACTATGGTGGGCGCAGGTAAAACCGACGGCGCTATGGATGCTGGCAATATGTTAAAGCCAGCGCTTGCTAGAGGGGAGCTACACTGTGTGGGCGCCACTACGCTTGATGAATACCGCCAATACATAGAAAAAGATGCCGCACTTGAGCGTCGTTTTCAAAAAGTATTGGTTGAAGAGCCCTCAGTTGAAGACACCATTGCCATTTTACGTGGCTTAAAAGAGCGCTACGAGTTACATCACTCGGTGGATATTACTGACCCGGCAATTGTCGCCGCTGCGCATTTATCGCACCGTTATATTAGTGACCGACAATTACCAGATAAAGCTATTGATTTAATTGACGAGGCTGGCTCGTCAATTCGTTTGCAAATAGATTCTAAGCCTGAGTCTTTAGATAAGCTTGAGCGCCGTATTATTCAATTAAAACTTGAAGATAACGCTTTAGCTAAAGAAAAAGACGATGCAAGCCAAAAGCGGCGCAGCGAAATGCAGCAGCTCATCACCGACTTAGAAGCGCAATACCGAGAGCTTGATGAAGTATGGAATGCAGAAAAAGCCTCGTTACAAGGCACGCAAGTAATTAAAGCTGAGCTTGAACAAGCGCGCCTTGATTTAGAGGTTGCCCGCCGAGCGAGCGATTTACAGCGTATGTCGGAGCTGCAATACGGAAGAATTCCAGAGCTTGAGCGAAAACTTGATTTAGCCTCGCAAGCTGAAATGCAAGAAATGAGCTTACTAAAAAACCAAGTAGGCGAAGACGAAATTGCAGAAATACTTTCTCGTTGGACCGGGATCCCAGTATCGCGAATGCTGCAAGGTGAGCGAGAAAAACTGTTAAAAATGGAAGAGCAACTCCACAGTAAAGTGATAGGGCAGGACGAAGCAGTTGTTGCGGTCGCGAATGCGATACGCCGCTCTCGTGCGGGGCTTGCCGATCCTAATCGACCAATAGGATCATTTTTATTTTTAGGACCCACTGGGGTGGGTAAAACAGAGCTTACTAAAGCGCTTGCAGGTTTTATGTTCGATACAGAAGATGCCATGGTGCGTATCGACATGTCAGAGTTTATGGAAAAACACGCTGTAGCACGTTTAGTGGGGGCGCCTCCCGGTTATGTTGGTTACGAAGAAGGCGGCTATTTAACCGAAGCCGTTCGCCGTAAGCCTTATTCTGTAATTTTGCTTGATGAAATAGAAAAAGCGCATCCCGATGTATTTAATATTTTATTGCAGGTACTCGATGATGGCCGCCTTACTGATGGGCAAGGGCGTACGGTTGATTTTAAAAATACGGTTATTATTATGACCTCAAATTTAGGCTCTGATATTATTCAAGAGCAAGCGGGCACAAACGACTACGCAACGCTTAAGAGCAAAGTTATGAATGTGCTCGTTAACGAATTTAGGCCAGAATTTATAAACCGTATTGATGAAACTGTCGTATTTCATCCACTTGCCAATGAGCATATTAAAGAAATTGCCGATATTCAGCTTGTTAAATTGCGTGAGCGTTTAACAGAAATGGGCTATTTATTAGAGATCAGTGATGCGGCGCTTGAAAAAATAGCCTCTAGCGGGTTCGACCCTGTTTACGGTGCTCGGCCATTAAAACGAGCTATTCAGCAAACAATTGAAAACCCACTGGCTCAGCAGCTATTAGGGGGAGAGTATAACCCTGGCGATATTGTCGTGATAGATGCAAACGAGCAGGGCCTGATTTTTTCAAAACGCTAATATAGACGCACAATAAGCCGCTAAGCAGGCGGCTTATTGCCTTGCTTTATACTTTAAATGTATAAAGTAGGTTGTTTACTTTTTGAGAGCCGGCAACTAATTCTGCGGCATCTTTAGCAACGTCATAACTTAAAGCTAAGTTTTCGTTACTCACCTCTTTTATATTATCTACATTATTAGCAATATCATGGCTCACCATCTGCTGCTCCTCTGCAGCCGTGGATATACTATTTGTTAGCAAAGCTATTTCACTAATTTGATTGAATATACTATCGAGCTCTTGGTGTGTTTGCTCGGTTGTTTGTACGCAGCCCTCAGCTTGTAGTTTTGTACTTTGCATTACCTTTGACCAATTAACCAATGTATCCTGTATATCTTTAATCGAGCTGTGAATTTGCCCCGTAGCACTTTGCGTACGAGAAGAAAGGGCACGTACTTCATCAGCAACTACGGCAAAACCACGGCCATGCTCGGCTGCTCTTGCGGCTTCTATTGCAGCATTAAGCGCTAGTAAATTGGTTTGCTCAGCAATACCTTCTATCTCATTCATTACTTGGCCTATTTTATCTGCTTCCTGCGCGAGGTTATTAGCCGTATTGGCAGCATGATCTACGTGAGTTGCCAGCTCAGATACCATTTTTTTGTTATCAGCAATATGTTGTTTTATATCCGCGCAGCTGTGCTGAGTAGAATTAACTTTGTCGGCGGTAGTTGTTGTACTATTCGAAATCTCACCAATAGTGGCGGTCATTTGCGCCATAGCAGTGGCGATTTGTGTAAGCTGTGTGCTTTGTGCCTCAATGCCTTTTTCGGTGAGCGTCGATTTATCATCTAGGTTTTCAGCAATGTTATTAAAGGCATAGGTAGCATCTTTTACGCGCCCCAATACAGTTCTGAGCTTAGCAAGTAACATTTGCTCTTTATAGTCACTCACACTTAGCGGTGAGTTATCGCAAAAAACATAGCGCGAGATAGAGTCAGAATGCTGTTTATAGGTGTTTAATTTAGCAGGGGTTGCCACAAGCTCTTGATAATTTAAGGCCAAAATAAGCACGCAAATTAATACGTTGATAACCGCTGCTATGGTTGAAAAGGCAAACCCACTCATTATTAGCCAGCTAAATACAATGGCTAACGTAAGCATTTGGCGCAAGTGTGTGCGTTCTTTAAAATTAAAAGCGGCTTTACCGCTATTTAATTTTTCGTATAGTTTATGGGCTGTTAAAACATGTTTTTTATCAGGTTTTGTACGTACAGATTGATAGCCGACTAACTGATCACCTTCAAAGATAGGGGTTACAAATGCATCAACCCAGTAATAGCGGCCATCTTTACATCTATTTTTTACTATGGCGCGCCATGAGTGGCCGCTTTTTAGCGTACTCCACATTTCTTCAAATGCTGCTTTGGGCATATCTGGGTGGCGCACAATATTATGATTTTTACCAACGAGCTCCTGGGCACTAAAGCCTGCTACATCGCAAAATGCCTTATTTGCATACGTAATGACTCCTCGTAAATCGGTTGTGGATACCAATTGCTGAGTATCACTAAAGTGAACCTCTTCATTTATTAAGCTTTGATTATGACGCATGTTAGTTTTAACCATTCTTTTTAATTAACTTGTCATTGTATTGGGTAAACAAAAGGAGGTGAAGTAAAGGCGCTGCGCAAAATAAAATTGTCATTAAAATTGCCACTTTTTATGATCTATATCAAATACTGCGTTTAAAATGTTAAAGCTTATGAAGTGTAATCTATTAATTCAGGGTCTTTATGTTTGGGGCGTGAGGGTTTTTGGTGGCTGAATTTACAGCAGTATGTTTGGTTTTTAGGCAAGGGGTAAGAGCAGGACGCGAAAGCTTTGTTCGGTTTTTACTTATTCTTACATGGATGTAAGTCATAAGAATAACGCATGGCAGTTATCGAGCCCATTCGGTTACAAATATCGTGCCGTGATTGAATCGCCCTTAGTTTGGACAAATTTCAATTCACAAAGGCCAACACGCCCTAGCAAAGCGATTGTATATTAGCGTGAGCAGTGGCAAGATTAGCTTGCTGGTTGATGCTTATTGTATCAAGCGCATGCTCAACAGGGTAAATAGCTAAAAATTTTGAAAAATTATATTGTTCTTAACAATTTAATCTTGAGTATGGGCAATTAGCCCCCATAACCCTAAGATTAAGCCACGTGGCCGAGGAAGCATTTTTTGACTATACATGATTTATCTAGCGCGCTAAACGCGTTATCAGCAACACCGCATCAGCACGCAATTAAAGGGATCAAACGTGGTATTGAGCGAGAGTCGTTGCGTATTAAAGGTAATGGCGCCATTTCCACTTTAGGACATCCTAAAGGCGTAGGTAGTGCATTAACAAACGGACATATTACTACCGACTTTTCAGAGTCATTACTTGAATTTATTACCCCTGTTAGTGAATCAGCGACAGAAACCTTAGCGCAATTAAAAGACCTACAAAAGTTTACACTTGAGCACATGGGTGATGAGCTTTTATGGCCCATCAGTATGCCATGCTTTATTGAAGATCAAGATGACATCGTACTGGCTCAATTTGGTAACTCAAATACTGCGCGTATGAAAACCCTATACCGTGAAGGATTAAAAAACCGTTACGGTAGTATGATGCAAGCGATTGCGGGTGTTCATTTTAATATTTCTTTTCCAGAAACACTTTGGCAATCTTTACACACCTTAAAGCAAAGTGAGCAAAGCCTAGAAGCATTTATTTCGGATGGTTATTTAGCGCTTATTCGTAATTTTAAACGCGAGCTTTGGTTAATTAGTTACTTGTTTGGTGCCTCACCTGCATTATGTAATTCTTTTTTACAAGGGCGCAAAACTGACCTTCCGTTTAAAAAGCTAGGTAAAGGCACACTTTATTTAGAAGTAGGAACCGCGCTACGCTTGGGTGATTTAGGTTACACCAACAGTGCGCAATCTTCATTACGCGTAATGTATAACTCGCTTGATGAGTACGTTGCTGGGCTTAAAAAAGCAATCAACACGCCTTCTGACTTATATGGCGATATTGATGACTACACCACAGCAACACCTAAGCAGCTTAATAAAAATATTCTGCAAATCGAAAACGAATTTTATTCGCCGATCCGTCCTAAACGTAATGCTAAAAGTGGTGAAAAACCAACGGATGCATTATTAAGAGCAGGCATTGAGTATGTTGAAATTAGAGCGCTGGATGTAAACCCGTTTAGTGAAACGGGCATTGATATAGAGCAAATCCATTTTTTAGATGTGTTTTTAACGTATTGTTTGTTAAAAGACTCTCCAGAAATGCAGTGGAAAGAGCAAGCCCGCAGCACAGAGAATTTAGACACAGTGGTTAATCAGGGGCGTCAGTTAGGTGTTATGCTTAATGACAACAACCAACAGCGTACGTTACAAAGTTGGGGGAGAGAAATTTTTGACCAACTAAGTGAAGTCGCTGAGCATATGGATAAGGCGTATGGGGTGACCTATTACAGCGAAACCATCGCACAAATGGCTACTTGGGTTGATAACCCAGCGCTGACTTTTTCAGGGCGTTATGTGCGCGAGCTAGAAAGTGCGGGTATAGATAACGGTTTATTTGCTATTCAATTGGCTAATAAATATAAGCAAAGCCATGCGCAAGGCAACTACAATGTGTTTTCTAAAGAATGGCTAGAGCAACAAGTTGTTCTCTCGGATAAAGCGCGAGAAGAAATAGAGCGCGCCGACACGCTAAGCTTTACTGACTTTTTAGATGAATATTTTAATGCCAAAGCACCCGCTTAAGTTTTTTTAAGCAAAAAAAACGCAGCCCAAGGTGGCTGCGTAAATATTCTTCAGGGATGAAACAATGCTATACTGCTGCATTCATATACTCAGACCCACGCTTTTTTAAAAAGTTCAGTGAGATCTTATAAAAATGAAAAAAAATGCAATTATTTTATCTTTTGCCCTCTCTTTAGCTGGGTGTGCCACTGCGCCGCCAAAGCAACCTAATGATCTTTGTAAAATTTTTGAAGAAAAGTCAGACTGGTACTTTGATGCAAAAGATGCACAAGAAAAATGGGGCTCACCTAAACATGTTCTTATGAGCATGATGTACCAAGAAAGTTCGTTTCGTCATGATGCCGCACCACCCATGGAGTATTTTTTATGGATAATTCCAACTGGGCGTGCCAGTGATGCTTACGGGTACTCACAAGCAAAAACTCCAACTTGGTCTGACTATATTCGTGAAACGGGTAACAGTGGGGCTGATAGAGATGATTTTGACGATGCAATCGACTTTATGGCATGGTTTGTTTATAAAACACATAAAGTAAATGGTATCTCTAAGTGGGATGCTTACGCCCAATACTTAAATTATCACGAAGGGTGGGGCGGTTATAAACGCGGTACCTATAAAAAGAAAAAGTGGCTAATGAGTGTGGCTAATAAAGTAAAACACCGCGCAAGCCGTTATGGTGCGCAGCTTAAACGTTGTGAAGAGGAGCTTGATAAAGGCTGGTTTGAGCGACTGCTTTTTGGCTAACTACATATCTTAAAAGCAAAAAAAGGAGCCAAGGCTCCTTTTTTTAATGCATTATTTACACTTACAACTTACGTTGATTTGGCTTAATTTTTACCTGTTTGATCATATTCTCTTTTACCTTTAACACCTCAACAGGGTAGCCGGCTATTTTAAGGCTTAAATTAGCATCTGGAATATCTTCTAGGTATTCTACAATTAAACCGCTGAGTGTTTTAGGGCCATCAAGAGGAAACTCCCAGCCCATCTCTTTGTTTAAATCGCGCACGTTAGCGCCACCATCAACAAGGTAAGAGCCATCGCTTTGTGTGGTCACTTCTTCACTTGGCGTACGTGTTTGCGTGGTAGTAAAATCGCCAACCACTTCTTCAAGAATATCCTCAAGGGTTACGAGACCTTGTATGTCGCCATATTCATCAACCACTATACCAATACGTTCTTTTGATTGTTGGAACTTTAATAGCTGGGTATTTAGGGATGTCCCCTCAGGAATAAAGTAAATCTCACGTACAGCACGCAATAATGACGGTTTATCAAATTGCTCTTTGGTTAAAAGACGAAGAGCGTCACGCGAATGGATAAAACCTACCGCGTCATCAATATTGTCGCGATAAAGTAATACACGGGTGTGCTGAGCATGAGTTAATTGGCGGCTAATGAGCTTCCAATCGTCGTTAATATCAATCGCCACTATTTCGTTACGAGGGATCATAATATCTTCAACGGTCACTTGCTCTAAGTCTAAAATAGAGGTCAGCATGCTTTGGTGACGAGCTGGCAGTAATGCGCCTGACTCATTCACCACTGTTTTAAGCTCTTCTTTACTCATGCTGTGCTCATCTATTTGTGCTGAGCTGATACCAAATAGACGTAAAATACCGTTGGTCATCCAGTTAACAACAACCACGAATGGGAATAGTATTTTGAGTAACCCTTTGAGAATAATAGAGCTTGGAAAGGCTACTTTTTCAGGGTACAACGCAGCAAGCGTTTTTGGGGTTACTTCTGCAAATATTAGTACCACTAGCGTTAACACACCGGTTGCAATACCAATACCTAAATCACCGTATAAACGAATACCAATGATAGTGGCTACCTGGGCGGCAGCGATATTTACAAGGTTGTTACCAATTAATATTAGGCCAATGAGTCTATCAGGACGGCTAAGTAATTTACTGACTCGTTTAGCTGCGCGATGTTCCTCTTTTGCAAGGTGGCGCAAGCGTATACGATTAATTGACATGATCCCGGTTTCTGAACCCGAGAAATAAGCAGAAAAAAGCACCAATAAACCTAAAATGATAAACAAGGTACTTGTCGATATGTCGTCCAACGATGGATCCTTTTTTTATAAACCAATGCGTATTAAGCTAGAGTGAGCTGACAGAGTCAAGTTAAAACTTATTTAACACCACTTCTTGTATAAAACGGCTGCCAAAATAAGCAAGTGTGAGGATAAATGCAGCGACCATGATGGTAATAACCACAGGTTTACCACGCCAGCCTTTTTTCATATGCCCAAGCGCCACAGTGACAAAAATAACCCATGCGACAAGCGATAAAATGGTTTTATGGATAAATTCTTTTGCAAACATCCCATCTAAAAACACAAACCCTGTTAATAGGGCAAAGGTAAGTAACACCGTACCTAAGTTTAATAGTTGATAGAGCTGACGTTCTACCACCATTAATGGTGGCAAATGGCTATGCACAATTGCTAAATCTTTACGTTTTAAGCGTTTATCAATAAAGTAAAACTGCACGCCGTATAAAGTGGCAATAATTAACACGCAATATGCTAACAGTGATAGCGATATATGTGTGATAAGGCCTATTTCAATATTAAAGCTTTGTAATAAAATATGGTGCGGTATAAACAAACTCGCAATGGTGAGTAGGGCTGCAAAGCCATAGACGACCGGTAATAGCAATGTAGCAGGGAACTTTAACGACACCGCAGTCACCGACACCACAATAACCCAGCAGGTCAGCAGTGCAACATTAACAATACTTAAATCTTGCCCGTCGGAGCGAAACACCGAATTAACCAACAGCAGCATGTGCGCTAGTATAGCCACGGTACTTAAAATAACCGTTACCTTTTGGCTAGGACCTTGTTGATGAAACAGGCGTGTTAACACGTGAGACGTTGCTAACACATAAAATAAACTGGCAATAATAGTTAAACTAATAATCAGCATTGTGCTTGGGCCACTTATAATTAGAGTCAAATAATTCTTGTTGTTATAAGCACATTGTATTTTATAGCAAAGCAATTGCATAGACCTAAAAAAAGAAACTCAATAAGCTGTGCTTCAATACTGTATTGTGCGCCATCATTTACGGTATACTGTTTTTAATTGAAATTTAATACTATTGCTCCCATCTAATAAGTAAAATGCAAATAAGCGTGAGCTTATTGGGTCAATATAAACGTCTTATCGGAACCGTTACATGTTTGAGAACCTCCAAGAACGATTAGGTAAAACCTTAAAAAATATTAGTGGCCGCGGCCGTTTAACAGAAGACAACATTAAAGATACGTTACGTGAAGTACGTATGGCGTTTTTAGAAGCTGACGTTGCGTTGCCTGTTGTTCGCGAGTTTGTAAAGCAAGTTAAAGAACGTGCCGTAGGTGTTGAAGTAACTAAAAGCTTAAGCCCTGGCCAAGTATTTATAAAAATAGTGCGCGAAGAGCTTGAAAAAGCGATGGGTGAAGCCAACGAAGAGCTTAGCCTAAATGCACAGCCGCCAGCCGTTGTTATGATGGCTGGTTTACAAGGTGCGGGTAAAACAACCAGTGTTGGTAAGCTTGCAAAGTTTTTAAAAGAGCGTAAGAAAAAGTCAGTGCTAGTTGTTAGTGCCGATGTATACCGTCCGGCGGCCATTAAACAGCTTGAAACACTTGCCAGCGAAGTTGACGTGGATTTTTTCCCAAGTGATATTTCGCAAAAGCCAGTAGATATCGCCACCGCTGCTATTTCTCATGCTAAAAAGAAATTTATAGACGTTGTTTTAGTCGATACCGCCGGCCGTTTGCACGTAGATAACGAAATGATGGGCGAAATAAAAGACCTTCATAAAGCAATTAACCCAATCGAAACATTATTTGTGGTTGATGCAATGACGGGTCAAGATGCGGCGAATACCGCTAAAGCATTTGATGAAGCGCTACCTTTAACCGGTGTTATTTTAACTAAAACAGATGGTGATGCACGCGGTGGTGCTGCTTTATCTATTCGTCATATTACCGGCAAGCCAATTAAATTTATGGGTGTGGGTGAGCGTACAGATGCACTAGAGCCTTTCCATCCCGATCGCATCGCATCGCGTATTTTAGGCATGGGGGATGTACTTTCATTAATCGAAGAAGTCGAAATGAAAGTCGATAAGGAAAAAGCAGCTAAAGTCGCTGAAAAAGTATTTAAAGGCAACGGCTTTACCCTTGATGATTTTGCAGAGCAATTAAAGCAAATGAAAAATATGGGTGGCATGATGTCGATGCTAGATAAGCTGCCTGGTATGCAAAACTTACCCGATGCTGTAAAAGGCCAAATGGGTGACAAAACCTTCATTCAAATGGAAGCAATCATCAGCTCTATGACCAAACAAGAGCGTGCGCGTCCTGAGATTATTAAAGGCTCTCGTAAAAAACGTATAGCCGCAGGCTCTGGTACACAGGTACAAGAGATAAATAAACTGCTAAAACAGTTTACGCAAATGCAAAAAATGATGAAAAAAATGAAAGGTAAAGGCGGCATGCAAAAAATGATGCGCGGCATGAAAGGCATGTTACCACCTGGAATGATGGGTGGCGGTGGCCCTAAATTTTAATGTAGCGCTTAAATAGCCGCTATCTAATATATAACAAAAGGGCTAATTGGCCCTTTTTTGTTGAATAAATTATGCGCGTGGTGCATGATAATGTATTAATTGTGGCTCAGATCACAGTTTAACCTACTAAAGTGGCTTTTTGCTTCACTTCTTACTTGCATTGTTGCTAAAAACTCGTACAATTCCCCAGCTCCCCATACTGGGGAGTAAATCTTATTAATGAAAACAGTCAATCTATTTAGAGGACGGTATGGTAACTATTCGTTTGCAACGTGGTGGCGCTAAAAAACGCCCTTTCTATCAAATTGTGGTTGCGGATAGCCGTTTCTCGCGTGACGGTCGCTTCATCGAGAAAATTGGTTTCTTTAACCCAATTGCTTCAGGTCAAGAAGAAAAACTTCGTTTAGATTTACCTCGTGTTGATCACTGGGTAGGTCAGGGCGCAGGTCTTTCTGATCGTGTAGCTAAGTTAGTTAAAGACGCTCGTAAAGCGGCTTAATAGGCGTAAGTGTAACCATGAGTCAAGAGAACACCTCATCAATTATTGTCGTAGGAAAGCTCGGTGCCCCATATGGTATAAAGGGCTGGCTTAAGGTACATTCATTTACTGATGATCCCCAAGGGATCTTCGATTTCAGCCCGTGGTTGATAGGGCAACAAGGTAAATGGCAGACCTTAGAAGTGGTCGACTGGCGTCGCCACAACAAAGGCTTTATCGCTAAAATTGCACAAGTAAACGACAGAGACGAAGCAATGGCTTATACCCATGCAGAAATATCTGTTGATTCAGCGCAATTACCAGAACTCCCGCAAGGCGAGTTTTATTGGCGAGATCTCATTGGCATGTCGGTTGTAACTGATAAAGGTTACAATTTAGGCACTGTTGATGACCTGATGGAGACAGGATCGAATGACGTACTGGTTGTTAAGGCAAACAGTAAAGATGCATTTGGTCAAGCTGAGCGTTTGATTCCTTTTTTAACTGATTCAGTAATTAAAGAAGTTAAATACGAAGCGAGAGAAATTACCGTAGACTGGGATCCTGGGTTTTAATGACTCAAACTAGTTCATTATGGGTAGGGGTGATAAGCCTTTTCCCAGACATGTTTGATGCTATTACACACCAAGGTGTCACTGGTCGCGCAGTGAAAAATGGCTTAATTGACTTTAACTGCTGGAATCCACGTGACTATGCTTTAGATAAGCACAGAACCGTAGATGACCGTCCTTACGGGGGCGGCCCAGGTATGTTAATGATGGTTGAACCATTAAAACAAGCTATTCTTGACGCTAAAAAAGCGGCAGGTGATGGCGCAAAAGTAATTTATATGTCCCCGCAAGGGCGCAAATTAGATCAGCAAGGGGCTAGCGAACTCGCAAACTCTAAAAAGCTGATTTTGATTGCCGGTCGCTATGAAGGTATAGACGAGAGAATAATAGAGTCATACGTTGACGAAGAATGGTCAATTGGTGATTTTATTTTGAGTGGTGGTGAATTACCTGCCATGACATTAATTGATGCAGTAGCGCGATTAGTGCCAGGCGTGTTAGGTCATAACCAGTCAGCAGAGCAAGACTCATTTTCGGATGGCTTGCTAGATTGTCCTCACTATACACGGCCAGAAACATTGGACGACAAACAGGTGCCTGCTGTACTACTCAGTGGAAACCACCAAGAGATAGCAAAATGGCGGCTTAAGCAGTCATTAGGCAGAACTTGGCTACGACGTCCTGACTTGTTGCATAACCTAGCTCTGACTGAGGAGCAAGCGGTATTACTCGCACAATTTCAGCAAGAGTACCAAAAAGCTTGTGGCTAGAAGACAGTTACACCTAGGAAAGTGAGAAACATAATGGCAAAAGTAAACCAAAATATTATTAAAGCGCTTGAAGAAGAGCAGCTTAAAACAGACGTACCAGCATTCGGCGCTGGTGATACAGTAGTTGTACAGGTACGTGTAAAAGAAGGTAACAAAGAGCGTCTACAGGCCTTTGAAGGTGTTGTAATCGCTAAGCGTAATCGTGGTCTTCACTCAGCATTCACAGTTCGTAAAATTTCGAGCGGTGAAGGTGTTGAGCGTGTATTCCAAACGCACAGCCCTCTTATTGATAGCGTAACAGTTAAGCGTCGCGGTGCGGTTCGTCGTGCTAAGCTTTACTACCTACGTGAGCGTTCTGGTAAATCTGCACGTATTAGAGAAAAACTTAACTAATACGCGCTGTTTATCAACGCAAAGAAAACGGGTTGCAGCCTCACGGTTGCAACCCGTTTTGGTTTTTAAAGCATTAAATAACATACTACCTCTTCACAAAAGCATTCCTCTGTATTAAGTAATCTTCACTCGCGTTGTTACATTAGCCTTTTAACCCATACTTGATCCTGTTAGTATTTAACGTATTGATTAGTTTACTTAAATGTAAATATATATTTACGAAATGAGTTGTTTATAGGTGGAATGAGAAACGTGGCTGAATTAAGTGATTTATCACAATTACGAGATGGCATAGATGAGTGCGATGCGCAATTAGTTGCTTTACTTGCAAAGCGAAATGCAATAACCCAAAAAATTGGTGCTATTAAACAGCAAAATGGCGCCCCCCTGCATGCCCCTGAAAGAGAAGCTGCTTTGCTCGCTGCTCGTCGTGATGAAGCGATTAAACAAGGAGTCAGCCCTGAACTTGTTGAAGACATATTAAGGCGCATGATGCGCGAAGCCTATCAAAACCAACAAGCTAAACTTGCCTGTGCAGCTCCTGATTTATCACCTATTGTAATTGTAGGTGGGCAAGGGGCAATGGGCCAGTTATTTGCTCAGCAGTTTATTCGTTCAGGTTATGAAGTTAAGATTTTAGATAAAGATCAGCAAAACGATGCTAAAGCCATTTTAGCTGGCGCAAAATTAGTGATGATCAGCGTGCCTATCAATGCACTTGAGGCCGTTGTTGCTAAGCTACCTAAACTTGATGATGACTGTTTGCTTGTTGATATTACCTCAGTTAAGCAATCACCCATTAAGGCATTAAAGGCGGCGCACTCTGGGCCCGTTGTTGGTTTACACCCTATGTTTGGCCCTGATATTTCTCACTGGGTTAAACAAACAGTTGTTGTGTGTGAAGGCCGAGCGCATGATGCTGCAAAAGGCTTACTACAGCAGTTGCAAGTATGGGGTTGCCAACTTGTTGAGCTAGATGCTAAAAAGCATGATGAAGCTATGCAAATAATACAAGTAATGCGCCACTTAACGACCTTTGTTTATGGGCAGTTTTTAGCAAAGCAAAGCCATACGCTTGAGGAACTAAGAAGCTGCTCGTCTCCTATTTATCAGTTAGAGTTGATGATGGTAGGGCGCTTATTTGCACAATCTCCTGAGCTATACTCAGATATAATGTTGGCCCAGTTTGATAATGTTGAGAGTTTATTAGCGCAATACCAAGAGACCTTTGCACAAACTCTTGAAAAGCTAAAAGCGGGAGATAAAGGCGCACTCATCGATGCATTTGCTGATGCTAAAGCGTATTTTTCAGACTCGACAGCGCACTTTTTAACGCAAAGCCGTAGCCTGCTAAATAAAGCAAATGACGCCAAGGTATTAGATTAAAAGGGTTAAAAATGTGTGGTTACTTAAGCTATACGTTGAAAGCATTTTAAATCAGCGATTAAAAAAGGGCCTACTTAGGCTAATGCCGATCAGTTAAGAAATATTTTAATGATCAGTTGACCGATCTTCTATAGATGTAAGAATCCGATGAGCATTTGCCATCGGATTTTTTTATGAATATTAAAACAGCTTTAGACACCGCAT
>NZ_JAQREZ010000063.1:0-20732 GCF_028598715.1 Pseudoalteromonas sp. GABNS16E | reverse complement strand
CCATGGCGCTTTTTAAACAAGATACATCTAAGTCAGCTAGTATGGCGAGGAAAAAGAAAATGGCAGGGCTAGACGATGATTACCGCTCAACCCTGTTAGAGTCTGGGATTAAAATGCGCTAGCCGTGCACTGCGCACAATATGACGATTTTTTATTTCTTTACGAGTTGACTTTTCTTCATTATTTTTTTCGCTCATACTAATCATGAGTTCTTCCACTTCTAATGGAGGAACAATTTGCTCAACATTAAGGAAAAGGTCTTTACTGCTAACATTGTCTAAATTCATTGCGTAAGGTGTAACCTTAAAGCATTGTACTTGAATTCCATGACTTAATAACCACAGAGCAGTACTAGTTACTTCTTTTCTATAGTTAGCCGCAACAAGAATAAGGCGTTGAGTATTACCTGAGTTTAAAACAACCTCGTCTAAATCGAGTACTTCAAGAAATTCACAAAGACTCTCCGATGCTACAAACTCACCTATTAAATGGCGATCTAAGTAATCTTGATATATTTTTAAGATTTGCTTTTTATTTAAACTAGAACAATAAGATGCATATTTTAAAGCTTGCCAAGTGACATCTCGACCACTATCGTCCAGCTTATTCTCAATAATTACTAAGTTACCATCTTTATCTAGTGCTAATAAATCTAAACGTTCTCGGGTATCTTCAAACCCTGCAAACTCTTTCTGAATAATCAATAGGTCTTCACCAAATGCATCTGGTTGATTTGCTAACCATTCCTGCAAATGATCCCTTTCTCTAAATCCTAATTCCGCAAAACTTTTACTCTCGATTGGAGAAATACGATTTGAAACTTTATCTATTTTGAACATTTTCTTCCTTTTTCATTCTAATGACTACTTTCCCGAAATTCTTACACATAAAACAAGTTTAAAATTAAGCCTGATTTTAATGTGGAATACTGAAAAATAAGCTTTTAATAGCTTAGATTAAACCTATTTATTCGCTTTCACATTTTGCGCTTGCTCAAATATTTCTTTGTACACTTCATCGCGGCTGATTGGCGGGTATTTAAATTTAGCGAGTATTAAAATCAGCTCTACTTTTAAAGCTGATTTAATATCGTCGCGGTGGTTCCAATCTACAAATTTTACTTTGTCGTCTACAATAACTTTTACTGCTTGGGCGAGTTCAATAAGCTTATCTTCGGGGTAGTCAAAGTCGTATTTAATGGCGAGCATTTTTAAGGCGTCGTAAAAGCCTTTTTCTTCAATATCAATGCCTAGCTCATCGCCTGCGTTCATTTCGTCGCGTACGCTGTAAATCATATCAACCATGCTTTCTGAAAAGTCATCAAGCACGCTACTTACCAGTACGTCATCTTCTTTTCGTTCGTTGTAGCGCTGTACCAGCGATTCAAAGCGTTTAGTAAAATCGATACCTTGGGTTTGGTTTACTTTTTTAAGCTCGCCAATGGCTTTAGCTAGCATTTGTTGCAGTATTTTTATTTTAGTATTCGGGAGTTTTATTTTTTCTATTTTGGCGATGTAGTCGTCATTAAAAATGTCGATTTCGCTGCCGTCTTCATTGCCGAGTTTAAATACCTCTTCTACACCGTCGCTTTGTAGGGCTTCGCTTATCATTTCACGTACTTTGGCGTTCATTTGCGCGGTATCGGGCGCTTCACCTTTGGTTAGTTTGTAAATAATAGAGCGAATAGCGAGGTAAAAGTGAATGTGGTTACGCTCGTTTTCGTTAATTTTTTCACTACCACAACATACATCGTAAGCAGCTTTTAAACGCTTAACTAAATCCATAAAACGCTTTTGGCGTTTTTCGGTAATAAGTGCAAACTCAGCGGCGCGGTTTAAACAGTTTAGTTGGGCAACGGCTTCACCGGTAAAATATGGGCTGCTGTCAAATTTATAAAATAACTGGGCAAGTAACGCCAAGTGGTTTTTTACCTCAATAACCGAGGCAGTAATGTCTTCAAAGTTAGTTTCGTCTGTTTTTGAATACTGTGCTAAGGCTTTATTCATTTCAGATTTAATACCAATATAATCCACCACTAAGCCTTTGTCTTTGCCTTCAAACTGGCGGTTAACCCGCGAAATAGTTTGTATTAAGCTGTGCTTTTGCAGTGGCTTATCTATGTACATGGTATCTAAAAATGGCACATCAAAACCGGTTAGCCACATATCTACCACTATGGCTATTTTAAAGTTTGAGTTAGCATTTTTAAATTGCTTATCAAGCTCTTTACGTTCGTCTTTACTGCCAAGTAAATTATATAAGCGTTCAACGTCGTCTTTGCCACGGGTCATCACCATTTTTACTTTTTCAGAAGGCGCAGCAATACGGCCTTCGCTAATAGCGCGCTTTCGCTCGGTATCTGATAGCTTTTGCGCGTCATCAGTGTCGACTACATCAAACCAATGTGGGCGTAGCTCTTCTAATTCTTGATACAGCAGATAGGCAATGCCGCGCGAGCTACACACAAACATCGCCTTTCCTGCAATGGTAGAGCCTTCTTCAACGCGTTTTTCGTAATGCTCAACAAAGTCCCTTGCTAATACACGAATGCGGTCAGGATCGCCTAAAATGCTATTCATGTTAGCGGTGGCTTTTTTACTGTCTTCTATTTGCAGCTCGTTACTGCCTGCATCAGCGCATTCTTTGTAATAGGCTTCAATTTCTGCCAGCTTGCTATTGTTTAAGCACACCTTGGCAGCGCGCCCTTCGTACACAATGCGAACGGTTATTTCATCTTTAACCGACTCAGTCATGGTGTACGAGTCAACCACTTCACCAAATACATCTAAAGTTGCGTCTACTGGCGTGCCAGTAAAACCAACGTAAGTGGCATTGGGTAGTGATAATGTCGTTTTCGACAATTAAAAAATTGTTACCACCCCATATTTATTGACTTGAAGAGTGGTAACAGTTTTTGAGGAGTTTATTCTAAAAACAGCAGTGAATTGAGGTGGGAAAAATGCAATTTTGTTACTAAATCTATCGCTTTTTATTGGATTGAGATAACACCGATCCTGCAAGTTCTTTTGTATTTTTACTCATAGTAAATACCTTATGGTTGTTAATTTAATTATGTAAATTTAAAGTCCGTGTTTTAGCCTTTCAGCAAAGCCATTGCGTTCAGCCAATACCTCATCGTACATGTTATAAACCTGCTGAATGTGCTCCCACAATGACTGATTTTGCGTTCTCAAATCCTCAGCAAGCTCTTTATAATCAAGGTTCGATTTTTTAAACGATTCAACTTCTTTCTTAAGCTGCTCATTTTCAGTACCAACAGCAATAGCCTCCGCTTTATGTTTCTGACGCTTTTGAGCGGTCTGAATATCCGGGATTTTCTCAGGGTTAAACTTGTAGATAGCAGAGTTTGAAATTCCTAGTCGTTTCGCAACTTGGCTAACGTTAATTTTTTCGTTGTTGGCTGCCATTTCAGACAAGGCCGTATCAATTTTGTCTGCCATTGTGATCTCAACTGATTCGCTCATATTAGGCTTCCTTCACTTTTATCGTTAACTGGTCAATGATGATATTTGCGGCTTCAAGGTTGTCATTTAATGCCGTACTAAAGGCTTTTAACCGCTGCTTTATCTCTGACGGAAATTTTTCAAATGCAGCTAATTGCGATTCACATCGCCTTTTAACAACCAGCCAGTGTGGTAAATGTCGAGGTGTTGCAATGTAGCTATCGCACCATACACAGTGGCTTGGATCTGCTGCATTACGAACTTTACATTCCGATCCCTTGGTACAGTAACCATGTGACACGCCTCTAAAGTTGTTGGTATGTTTAGCAGCAAACGTGATCAACTCTTCCATATTTTTAAAGTGAGGGGTGCTTCCGGTGGTAAGGTCATCTGCCAGAATCTCAGTCAATTTGGCGATAAAGTTTTGTCCGCCTTTTCCTGCTAGCGTGCCGTCTTGTGCTGCGGTCACCATATCTTCCATTGCTTGCGATATCATAAACTCAGAGAAGCTTTCGGTTAGTCCAATAAACTCCTCCATAGACTCATATCCCCGTTGGCTATAAACCAATGACATCATGTTCTCTAAATGTTTGTACTGATACTTAATATCGTCTAAATCACCCAAGCGGTTTGCGACAATAAACCAAGCAAAGGTATGTCTAAATTGATGGGCCGTAAAATTGAAAAAATCGCCTACTTTATATGGCTTCTTAAACTTTTTATGATTTGAGCTGACGGATTGGTAATTGCACCCCATGCGCTCAAGTTCGGCAATGTCATGCTCAGTGACTCTAATCGAAAACATTTTGTTTATGTTGTTAAAGCCATTTTTAGTGGACTTAGTATTTAATGAAAACTCGCAGGATTTTTTATGGGGTGAAACACCAAACAAAGTTCGATTACTCAAACCAAACTCTAAATTCAACTTACGCTTTCGTGGCAATAAATCGCTGTGATATTTTAGGAGCAAGGCTGCACGCTCACGGTAAACAGAGCAAACTCTTGTGAGTAGTTTTACTGCCCGATAGGTGACTTCATTCGTTACCCATTCTAAGCTTTGGGTTTCATCTGTTGTTTTAGACAACAACGTCTTGATAAAGTATTTACCGTTTCGCTCAATAGCTGAATCATCAGTTAGTGCCATTGCTTCGCCATAACGCATACCTGTATAACTAACCACAAGCACAAAGGCATATCTGCGAAGATTTTTAATCAGCTCATAATATTCGTCTAATTCAGCAGATTCTGACTCATTTAATCCATCAACGTATGTCGAGTTTTTAAGGTACTTTTTCGGTGCGTATTCAACACCATCATTGAGCTTTACTTGCAGGCTGTGCCAATTATCGATGATCTTCTCAACGGCATTGACGTGCTCTTCGCTTGCCTTGAGAACTTGCTTCATTATTTGAATCGGAATGACTGAATGTTTATTTCTGCGCTCTTTTTTTAATAAGGTAAATGGCAAAAAATATTCATTTATTAAATCGAAAAACGGCTCGCTTTTAACTACTGAATAAAGCTTCAACCAATAGATAGCCGATAGAAGTGACTGTGCATAAGATGGGTGCTTATTTACATCAGACGCTTGCACCAAGTCCAATATGATATTGCGCAAACGCAATTCTGGCAGTTTATCTAAGCCACCAAAGCTCTCAATACCATAACGTTCAAGCCACTTAGCAAGGCGCTTAAGGTTAGCAATATTGCTACGTATCGTAGTCCATGCAAGCGGCTCCATGCCTTGTCCTGAGCCTTGCGTATACATACCAAGTGTTATGGCTTTAAGTTGATATTTATACTTCGGCCCTACACCGTTAAAGGTTACGGATAAATTGTTGCCTTGCGAGTACCAAGAATCATCCCCGAACAATGTGATCTGTTTTTTATTAGAGCGGATATATTGCCAAAGCACCGACGGTGTGAGTTCAGCATCAATCGGTGAACTATAAGGATTGATGCTGATAAGCCCATCAATCTTTAAACAGGCATCTACAGCAGTTGAAATTCCTGTCATAAAATATCTCCTACATTCTCAACTGACGTTACTGCAAACGCCCAAAACGGATGCATTCCTCTTTCCGCCATCAACTCTTTACCCTTCGTCACTGCCATCGGATTTTTAATTGCTACTTGTTCTAATATGTCATCAACTCGCTGATGCAATGCCGTAATCGCTTCCTGCTGAAATTCATTATTTTCAATATCAGAAATACTGGCCGCCATATCTGCCAACACATAATCACGATAGCTTAGCAACTGCCAAACATGCTCAGGATCAGCGACTGTTCTAAAGTGCTTGCACCACACACACGCCAAAAAGTCACTACACCACCCATTTTCCTTACCGCCTGATAGGTGCCGATGTTCTTTACTGTATTGTGATGCTTCTGCATCGTTACCTTGCGATGCACACTCACCTGAGGGCGTTTTTTGAGTGCTACCGTCATCAACCATTAACACCTTAATTTCCGGGTCAATTTCTCGACCTGTAAAATAACGCTGCATCACATCTACTGCGGTATGCAGAGTTTGTTGTGTTTTTTCTTCGCTCACTCGTTGGTAGTGCTTGATGAACGTATCGAAGGTATGAAGTTTTGCCGATTCATATGCACGTATTTGCTTTGCCACTTCACGGTAAAGGTGATTTGCACCATTCTTGCGAATGCGCATCGAATCATAATCAACTGTGCAACCAAGTCGCTTTAAAATAGTTTTGATATAAGCAATGATATTGCCTGCCAATACACGACTTACATTGGTTTTTTCTTTGGAGATAAATAGATATTGCCGTGTATGTGTATCCGCAAGGTAGCGATAGCTGTTGGTCAGAGTATCTCTTACATGAACTATGTCACGCATCACACTATTTACAGTTCGCCCATCTAGTGAATAGGTATCGGTGTCATAACCTTTTCTCGGTTTTTGGATCAATACCGTAATACTTTTTTTAGCGGTTGGCAGAGAAACTTCCGTGATATCACTGAGTTCTATGTCCGTCATAGGTGACGTATTCCAACAACTTTTTACTTGGATACGAGCAAAGTACAGTGCGATTAATTGTTTAACGTTATCCGTTTCCTTAATCCCTTTTTCAATATAAAAGATCAGTTCTTTTAATTCATCGTCACTGTATAAATCTTCAATTTTCATTCTTCTGGCGTGACGTTGATAGCGCTTAAACGACAGTTTGTAAGCCTCAACCACAGTCTGTCCTGTAATTGCCATTACCCATCTTATTGTTTCAAAATAAGACGTGCCCGTTTTTAAGCTTATGGTTTTTCCTTTAACACCAGACTTAATGCGTTGAAACACACTTTTTTGTATTTTGTTTTTATTTAGGCTAAAGCACTTAAAGCCATGTTTCTTAAGTTGCTCTGTATAATCAGGTAATACAAATTTCACCAAAATTCGATTAAGAGTGATGAAGCGGCCATGCAAAGTAACCATGCCATAGTTTTTTTCTGGCAAAAGTTCGGTTTCAGAATGATGGATTTCTAATAGCTCATTCTCAATTTCAGGGCACTGTTTCACTAATTCAAAGTAATTAATGTGACGAAACATCTTTTCCTTTTCAAAATAAAAAGGCAGCAAATGATCAACGTAATCATGGCGATGAACCTCATGCCCAAAGTGCAGCTCTAGCAGTATAAGCAACTCAGTGAATTGATCTCTTCTTAGTAATGTCTTAGCTTCTTTAAGCAAAGCAAATTCATCTTTCTTGAAGCCATCAAGCCCTTCATCAACAAAAGCACACTTGTTCTTCTCAGCGACTATTCGAATGCTACTCACAATAGCCATAAAGCGCCTAGTCATTGACACAACATCATGCTCTAGCTCACCTTTAAATTTATCGGAATTAGCAAGCGCTTGAAGCTGTTCAACCAACAGTGGCTCAATATCGTTTAAATCAGTAACGTCTATGCATTTATCATTAATAGTGATCCGAATAACTTGAAAATGATCTGGCTTAAATGCGCTAAGCACCGAGAATAATGCCGACTGAAGTACACAGTGTTTATCTTTAATCGGGTATTCGTTAAAAACCTGTCTAAAGTGCATGGTTGAGTTAAACCATAGAAAGCCATACTCATAAAGTTGCTCAGCGACTGATGGAGCTGCTTCACACAGCAGCTGTAAACATTTTTGCGCCATTTGTGCGTTAGAGAGAGTGGTACTTCTTGCAAGCATTGACTGCTGACCCCATGCACTTATGGCATCGTTAAGCTCTTTACCTAAGCGAAAGCTTTTCCGATACCAATGCAATAAATCAATGTTTGTATCAAATACAAAAACGCTGCTAGGTCTTGAATTTACCTTGGTAATTGCACTTGCAAAGTGAAATAAACAGACCCTGAACATCAAGTCATCTTTGTGGGGTATACTTTGTGCTAAGGCCTCTAATTTAAGCCAATAGTCGTCTCGAAATAGCGAGTGAACATCTTGTATTAAGCTCTGGCAATGGTTTCGTAACACTGAATGGCGCAGCAACAGCCGTTTTAGAAAGCCAATGTGTTGTTTAATCCGTTTACAGTTTTCGTCAGTTACACATCTGCCTAGCTGCTCTTCCAACTGTGACAAATCAAGCACTGTATCAAGCATCTGCACCTCCTGATTGCTCAGCAAGAAATGCATCTTCTTGCAGTGGAGCAACAAACTCACCAAACAATTTATCTACCCAACTCGCCATTTGCTTATCAAATGTCAGTGAACGAGCGAAATTGATGTACTTCTGAGTCGTTGAAAAATCCGCATGGCCCATCAACTGCATTAGCTTGTATTGCACAAAGCCAATGGGCAGATCCTTATGGATCAGAAAGCCAGCAAGGTTTGTTGCAAAAGTTGAACGTAAATCATGAAAATCACGCTTTAGTGTTTTCCCGAATGGCGCTAATTCCTTACGCACTTTTGAGATCACATTGCCGATAGATTTACGAGACATGAAATTACCAGAGCGATTAAGAAACAGAGGAGCATCATCACAGTTACCATGTTCAAGCTGCCACTTAGCTAATCTATCTTGATGCTCTTTGCCGTTACGATAACGCCAAAGTGATGTCATCAAGCCTTTTGACACCATTATTGTGCGCTCTTTGTCATACTTGCCGATTATGGTTACGTAATAAATTGCTTTATTATCCAAGGCAGGATCAACAACATGACTCGCAGTAAAAGTGGCAATTTCTTCCGCTCGCAAGCCGCATTGCACGGCTAAATCTACTCTCAATTTAGCACCTTGCTTTGTTAGTTCCTTGCTGGCATAGAGCAGCTTCAATTCATCTTGGCTGTATGGTGATAAACCTGCATCGCCTGATTTCTTTTGCTTATACTTTTTAGGGATCAGCAAATCAGTCGTGGTAATGGTAAAGCCTTTTTCCTCACTCCCGTAGTCGGTAAACAGCAAATCTAAACCGCCATCTTTGCGCTTTTTCTTAATGACCTTGGTTTTATATTTGAATGGCACTTTATCAATTCTGCGTTGCTTTCTTGCCCATTCGTAAAACTGCCTAACATGGTTGATGTATAGGTTTGCCGTATCTCGGTCAATATCCTTTGCAATCACTTGCTCTATAAGGTGCTTGCGATAACGGTACACAGGAAGCCAATATTTCGCTTTATCACTGTCACTTACGGCATAAACCTCATGCCAGTCCACGTTATTCTTCTCAACCCATTGCAAAAACAAACTCATAGAATTTGCTAATGACTGCACAGTAATAAGCGATACGCCACCAAGAGGGTTCTTTTTACCGCCACGTTTAGGCGGCATAAAAAGCCCTTTATATCGGTGCTCTAAGAATAAATTGATTTCGAGAGCATCCTGAATTCGAACCAGTGATAACACTCTAGGGAAACGCTCAACAATGTGATCTTCATGAAAAGCGATAGTGCGTTGACCTTCCTCATCAACGTTCGATACGTAAGGCAGGCTACCTAAATTTACAGTTTGTTTTACAACTTTGGGATAATTGCTACTCAAATTAAATGCTCCATTACAATACTGCAAAATATACGCATAAGCATTTAAGGTGTCAACAACAAATTGCAGTATTTGATTACTGCAAAAATAAATTGACCTAGCCAACAATGTCAGCCACAATAATTTTCATTAAATTAATTCCGATTTTGTAACGCCAGTTGGTCATATCCCATTGGCGTTTATTTACTTTTTGAGCAAATCGGTTTGCTGAACACAACCAAGGCTTAACGTTCATGAATGCAAAAATGCGCCAAGCTACTGAAGAGCTGCGTCTGAGTGACATTGCCGATATCCGCTTAGGTCACCCTTTTCGTGGCACGGTGAAGCAATACGACAATGGTGACGTAAATGTTGTTCAGGTAAGGGATACCGAGCCAACAGGTGAGATCAATCAATACACTATGGTTGAAACCGTATTAAATACGAAGAAACAACCCGACTGGTTACAAAATGGCGATGTGTTATTTGTCGCTAAAGGGGCAAAACATTACAGCGTATTAGTAGAACAGGTATTAGAGCGCACAGTCTGCTCACCACATTTTTTTGTGGTACGTTTAAAGCCTGAGTTTAAAGATGTCATCGTGCCCGATTTCTTATGTTGGCAGCTTAACCAGCAACCTGCACAGCGCTATTTTAAAGCGACTGCTGAAGGTTCAATGCACCTAAGTATTCGCAGGCAAGTGCTGGAGAACGTGCCTATTAAGGTACTTAAGTTACAAAAGCAAAAACAACTCGCTGCAATGCACCGTTGCGGTGTGAGAGAGCAAAAAGTATTACAAAAGCTGATTGAAAATAGACAGCAACAACTAGAAGCCATTGCTATTCACGCACTTGAAAGCTCATGCGCTTGAAAGAGAGCCTAAAACAAAACAGATTTAAAAATTAATAATAAGGACTTAAAAATATGACCTCAACCAACCAAATCAATCAGGACGATATCAATAAGGCGGTATGGGCCGCTTGTGACACCTTCCGCGGTGTAATTAGTGCCGATACCTATAAAGACTTCATCCTCACTATGCTGTTTTTAAAATACATCTCTGATGTATACAAAGACGAATACAACAAGCTGATTACTCAGTATGGCGACAATCCCGATTTAATTCACGCTATGATGTCTAAGCAGCGCTTTGTGTTACCAGAAGGCGCGAGCTTTTGGGACTTATACGAAAAGCGTTATGAAGCAGGTAACGGTGAACGTATCGATAAAGCCCTACACGCACTAGAAGAAGCCAACGGCAGTAAGCTTAAAAACGTATTCCAAGACATCAGCTTTAACACTGACCGCTTAGGCCAAGAAAAACAAAAGAACGATTTACTACGCCACTTACTAGAAGACTTTGGTAAAGACATTTTAAACCTAAGCTCAGAGCGTGTCGGCAGCTTAGATATTATCGGTAACGCTTATGAGTACCTTATCAAACACTTTGCGGCTGGCAGTGGTGCTACCGCTGGTGAATACTATACCCCACCAGAGGTATCAACCCTTTTAGCAACCGTTTTAGAGCCAGTTGAAGGCGACCAAATCTGCGATCCATGTACAGGCAGTGGCTCATTGCTTCTAAAATGTGGCGCTATGGTACGTAAAAACTCTGGCTCAAAAAAATACGCCTTATTTGGGCAAGAAGCCATTGGTTCAACTTGGGCATTAGCCAAAATGAATATGTTCCTTCATGGTGAAGACAACCACCGTATTGAATGGGGCGACACCATTCGTAATCCATTGCTGTTAGATAAAGATGGTAGTGGTTTATTACACTTTGATGTAGTGACGGCAAATCCGCCATTTTCATTAGATAAGTGGGGACATGATGATGCCAGCAACGACCCTTATGGACGCTTTAGACGAGGTATACCACCAAAAACCAAAGGTGACTATGCGTTTATCAGCCACATGATTGAAACGCTAAAGCCAGACACTGGCCGCATGGCTGTCGTAGTGCCACATGGTGTGCTATTTCGCGCATCAAGCGAGGGTAAAATTCGTAAACAGCTGATTGAAGAAAACTTGCTAGATACCGTTATTGGCCTGCCAGAAAAGCTGTTTTTTGGTACAGGTATTCCCGCAGCCATATTAATATTTAAAAAGCAAAAAACCGACAACAACGTGCTATTTATAGATGCCAGCCGTGAGTTTAAATCAGGTAAAAACCAAAACCAGTTAACGCCTGACAACATTCAAAAAGTCATCGACACCTACAAAGCGCGTGAAACGACCGATAAATATTCATACCTCGCCAGTTTTGATGAAATTGCCGAGAACGACTTTAACCTAAACATCCCTCGCTACGTTGATACCTTTGAAGAAGAAGCGGAAATCGATTTAGTGGCAGTACGCACAGAGCGTGTTCAGCTAAAAAATGAGCTGAAAACCCTTGAAGCGGAAATGGAAAGCTACTTAAAGGAGTTGGGTTATGGTGCCTAATAAATTTTTACCATCGCAGTTAGGTGAAATCCCTACTGACTGGAGTAGAGTCAAGTTTTCCGATGTAATGAGTGTTCGACAAGGTTTGCAAATTTCCATATCGAAACGTCTCAAAGTGCCGACAAAAACATCGAAAGAATATATTACGATTCAATCTATCAAAAAAACTGAACAGGTTAGAGAATACGTAGAAGCTCCTACCAAAAGAGTTACTTGTTCTAAAGAAGATGTTCTGATGACCCGAACAGGTAATACAGGAATCGTAGTCACAGATGTTGAGGGAGCTTTCCATAATAACTTTTTCTTAATGGATTTTGACAGACAACAAGTAGATAGAGATTTTTTAGTCAATTACTTACGTTCAAATAGAGTCCAACATCTAATTTTGACTAAAGCTGGTGCAAGCACAATACCTGATTTGAATCACAAAGACTTTTACTCGATTGAATTCCCGTTAGCATCGCTCCCAGAACAACGCAAAATCGCCACTATCCTTGGAACTTGGTATAACGCGATTAGCACCACTGAGCGCCTAATCGACAACAGCAAACAGCAGAAAAAAGCCCTAATGCAACAACTGCTCACAGGTAAAAAGCGCCTACTTGATGATTCAGGTAAACCGTTTAAGGGTATGTGGGAAGAAGTAAAATTGAAATCAATCGCTGAGATGAATAGTGGTGGAACGCCTAAATCATCTATTCCTGAATACTATGGTGGTGATATACCTTGGGTTTCTATTGCTGACATGACCAAGCATGGTAAGTGGATTTCAAAAACAGAAAAATACTTAACTCAGGAAGGTTTAAACAATAGCAGCGCACGCATCTATCCAAAGGGAACAATCCTTTATGCTATGTATGCTTCTATAGGGGAATGCAGTATTGCGGAAGTCGAATTAAGCTCATCACAAGCTATCTTAGGAATTAGACCAACCGACAAGTTATCAAATAATTATTTATATTATTTTCTAACAAACTTAAAAAGCAAAATCACTCTGATGGGACAACAAGGTACACAATCAAATTTGAATGCTGGCATGGTTAGAGATTTTATAATTAATTTACCTCCAAAAGCTGAGCAGCTAAAAATTGCCTCTGTTCTTAACAATGCTGACCAAGAAACTGTGCTGTTAGAACAACAGCTTGCTGACCTAAAACAAGAGAAAAAAGCGTTGATGCAGCAGCTATTAACAGGTAAGCGCAGGGTTACGGTATAAGGAGCTTGAAATGAAAGACAAGGAAATATCCGTTCAGCTAACTGACATAAATGGTTTTAGGCAAGACTTTAAAAGCCTTAGAGCGTTGTATAACTTTGCAAAAAAAGAGTTGCAAGTCTGGTCTGAGCATTATGAAGCTGTAAATGCGAAAAACAGTCGAAACATTTCAGACCCAACATTGTCAGCACATCATTATTTTAAAACATTAATAAACACTATCGACAGTTGGCAAGAAGAACTAGCTAAATGGGATGACGCAACGTTTCAACAAAAAATGATTGAGTTAAACCAAAACTCAATTCGACATTTATCAAGCAGGTGGCTTTGGAGTGGCGATGCTACTTCAGAGACTTTTGTTAACTGTTTTCTTGAACATAATGAACAGACAGCAGCAGCCTTTCTCAAATATGTTACAAAGCGTCAGGTTGAAACTAATCAAAACAATATCGATAGTTTTAATGGTGCTATGCTGGGCTACGAATTTGTTAATCAAGCTTCAGAGATAACTAGGCGCAGGAAAGGTGAAAAAGTATCATTGGGGCACCTACGCAATTCATTTGCCGATGCCAAAAATGAGTTGTTTTCTGAGGTAGAGGATTTAAAGAAAGGTGTTAACGAATGGGATGAAGATACCAGACTCCAATTCAACAGGCTTTTTAGAGCTAATAAATACCTTGGTGAAAGACGGATAAAACAACATAACAAACAATTCGATGAAAAGCTTCATGATTGGAGTTCTGCAATTGGTGAGTTAGAAAAAACTTACGAAGAAAAATTGAGACTCAAAAAACCTGCCGAATACTGGGAAAAATCAGCAAGTAAGTATGGCAGACAAGCCATACTGTGGACGCTAAGTATCGTAGCGCTTTCTTTATTGGGGTTAGTGTATTTTCGAGAGTTTTTTGTTACTTGGCTGCAAGGTCAAGAGACAGATGTGAAGCTAAATACAATTCAAGGCATTATTCTTTTTGGCTCATTTGCTGCTGCCTTTGCATACTTAATGAAAGTGCTTTCCCGACTGGCGTTTAGCTCATTCCATCTAATGCGTGATGCAGAAGAAAGAGAGCAACTCACTTATCTATATCTCTCCTTAATCAATGAATCAGAGTTAGATAAAGATGCTAGAGATATTGTTTTACAAGCTTTATTTAGTAGAACTGAAACTGGGTTATTACAACAAGAGCATGGCCCAACAATGCCCGGAGTTGGTGAAATTGTAAAAAACTTATCTAAAGGACGGTCGTAGCGAATGGATAAACAAACTCCCAACTTCCAAGAAGAGTTCAGCGCAAAAATTCCTGCGCTAACGTTGCTGACTAACTTAGGCTATACGTTTATTCCACCGAGTGAGTGTGAAGCTCTTCGCGGTAACACGTTAGCAAGTAACAAAAAAAGCACCCATCAGGTGGTGTTGTTACCTGTAATGCGTGCCTTTTTAGCCAAACAGACATTTTCGTTTGCAGGTAAGCAGCATACGCTCTCAGAAGCGGCCATTGATAAGGTCATGCATGAGCTAAACCCTGCGATGAACCTTGGATTAAAAGCCGCTAACGAAAAAATTTATGATGCGCTAATGTACGGCGTGAGTGTGACTGAATTTATTGATGGTAAAAAAGCATCTCCCACTATTAAGCTGATTGATTGGCATAATATTGATAACAATGCCTTTCATTGTACCGAAGAATTAGTAGTACAAAATGCCGAGGGTACGGGCAACCGCAGACCGGACATTGTGTGTTTTGTAAATGGGTTGCCATTAGTGGTGATTGAGGCAAAACGCCCCGATTCAAACAAAGAAGGTAAATCGACCAACTTTGAAGCAATCTCTCAGCATATTCGTAACCAAAAACAGGATGAAATACCGCATTTATATGCGTACAGCCAGTTATTGTTAGCCATAAACGGGCATGAGGGCTTGTATGCAACATGCGGCACCCCTGAGAAGTTTTGGGCAAAGTGGAAAGAAGAGCAAATACCGGAAGCTGAGTTTGTAAGGCTTAAAAACCATACGCTGCGTGATAAGCAATTAAATGCGCTCTTTAATCATCGCCCTGCAAAAGATAAAACAGATTACCAGTCCCTTATTGCCGCAGGTGAGCTGACGGTAACCGACCAAGACAGGCTGATTGTAAGTTTATTACGCCCTGAACGCTTATTAGATATGACCCGCCTGTTTACCTTATTTGATAAAAAAGCAGGCAAGATTGTAGCTCGATACCAGCAGGTGTTTGGTATAAAAGCACTTATTGAGCGAATTAATACATTTGATGACACGGGTGCGCGTGAAGGCGGCGTTATTTGGCATACTACGGGCAGTGGTAAGTCGTTTACTATGGTGTTTTTATCTAAGGCGCTTATTTGGCTTGAAGAGCTAGCACAGTGCCGCGTAATTATTGTGACTGACCGCGTTGATTTAGAAGACCAGCTAAGCCGTACGTTTGCTTCTGGTGGTGTACTGACCGACCGCGATAAAAAAGATGCGATGGCGACAACCGGTAAGCGTTTGGCCGAGCAAATTGGTCAAGGTAACGAACGGGTTATTTTCTCGATCATTAATAAGTTTGGCTCTGCAATAAAACACAAAGACTGTTACAACGATAGCCCTAACATTATTGTATTAGTGGATGAAGGTCACCGCAGCCAAAACGGTGAAAATAATATCCGTATGCAGCAAACCCTGCCTAAAGCTGCCTTTATCGCCTTTACAGGTACGCCGCTATTAAAAGACGATAAAACAGAAAACAAGTTCGGTAAAATCATTCACTCTTACACGATGCAACAAGCGGTTGAAGATAAAACCGTAACCCCACTTTTGTATGAAGAGCGTATACCAGAGCTAAACGTTAACGACAAAGCCATTGATGCGTGGTTTGAACGCAGTACCAGCAAGCTGAGCGACAAACAAAAAACCGATTTAAAAAGAAAGTTTTCGCAAAAAGGTCAGATTTATCAAACTGCTGACCGCATTATGTTAATTGCCTACGATATTGCCGACCATTTTCAAAACTTTAAGCATCAAGGTTTAAAAGGTCAGTTAGCTTGTGACTCTAAAGCCTCTGCAATACGTTATAAAGAGGCTTTAGATAAAATTGACACCGTTACGTCGGTTGTTGCAATGTCGGCTCCTGACACGCGTGAGGGGCATGATGTAGTTGATCAAGAAAGCAAAGATATTGTGCAAAATTGGTGGAAAGCCAATGTTGATAAAATGGACGAAAAAGCCTACACCAAAGCCATTATTGAAGACTTTGGCAGAGATGACGGCCCTGACATCATGATAGTGGTTGATAAACTGCTAACGGGCTTTGATGAGCCAAAGAACACTGTGCTTTATATCGATAAGCCCCTTAAAGAGCACAACCTAATACAAGCGATTGCCCGTGTTAACCGACTGCATAGTAAAAAGCAGTTTGGCTACTTAATTGACTACCGAGGCATATTAAAAGAGCTTGATACCACCATAGAAAAGTACCAAGACCTTGCTGAGCGCACTCAAGGCGGTTTTGATATAGATGACCTGAAAGGGTTGTATAACCGGATGGATACGGAATATAAAAAGCTACCGGGCCTGCACAGTGATTTATGGGCGATATTCGATGGAGTTAAAAACAAACAAGATGGTCCTGCACTTCGCCAAGCGTTAGCGCCTAAAGTGCAAGAGGTCGATGGTAAACTTACCGACACCAATCTTAAAAAGCGGGATGACTTCTATTCAGCACTAACCGCATTTTCAAACTGTATGAAAGTAGCGCTGCAATCGGCCACCTATTTTGAAGATAAGTCGTTTGATAACAAGCGAGACCTATACAAACGAGACTTAAAAGCCTTTGTAGATTTTCGTAAACAAGTGCGTGAAGATGCCGACGAAACCATTAACTATGATGAATACGCTGAAGATATACGTAGCTTACTCGATAAACACATAGCGGGTATTGAAGTAAAAGAGCCTGACGGTGCGTACTTAGTTGGTAATTTAGGAAAAGACGTTAAGCCACAGGATATGAGCGATGATGAGGCTCGTAATCAAACCGATAAAATTACAGGCCGAATCACTAAGATGATTGAGCAAGACTTAGCAGATGATCCTTATGCTCAGGAGTATTTCTCTAATATGCTTAAAAAGGCGATTGAAGATGCCAAAGCGATGTTTGATGCACCTGTTAAGCAATACATCCTTTTTGCTGATTTTGAGCAGGAAGTAAAAGAGCGCAAAGTCGCTGATGTTCCCAATGACTTTGTAGATGACTCTTGCAAGCTAAATAAACATGCACAAGCCTACTTTGGTTTGTTCAAGCACCTATTTCATGGTGACTTCTTGACTGACAAAGCCTTAGATAACGACAAGTTAGTAGCCTTGGCGTTTAGTATTGACAATGTGGTGAATACCGCTGTTGCAGAGTATTCAATCAACCCTGCGGAAATTGAAAACGCCATACACATGAAACTGTTGCCGCTGTTATTTGCTGATCTTGGCCTTAATAAAGCTCAAAAGTTGATTGAAGAAGTGCTCAAGATCACTCGACTAGGCTTAGCAAGGGGCTAACAAGCGTGACTAAACAAGCCGTTGCTGCTGAGATCAGAACCACAACCAGTGAAAGAGGTGTTTTTACCTATGGTAACGACACCATTCACTATGATGTGATTCGTAAAACCAAGCCTGCTGATAACGCTAAAAAAACAGCACGCAAAGTAATTATTAAGGTTCACCCTGATCAGCGTGTTGTCGCTACTGTGCCACATGACGCAAGTGATGATGCTATTCAAGATGCCATGCATAAGCGTGCCAGATGGATTTGGCAAAACATTGATGAGTTTGCTAAGCAAAAAGATACCGTTTTACCCAAGCGTTACGTGAGTGGCGAAACGCAGTTTTACTTAGGTAAGCGCTATGTATTAAAGATCATCAATGATGCAGAGCAAGTGCCTAACGTAAAGCTAAGCCGTGGCAAATTGAACGTAACAATCAAGCACGACATAAGCAAAAATAATGATGATCGGCTGGTGAAAATTAAACCACTAATCGACAAGTGGTATCAACACAAAGCAAAAGCAATTTTTCATGAGCGACTAGCCGAACTACTTCCTAAAGCTACTTGGGTAACAGGCATTCCCTCTTTTCGTGTGATGGCAATGAAAAAGCAATGGGGAAGTTGCTCAACCAAAGGCAACTTGATGCTCAACCCTCACCTCGTTAAAGCACCAAAAGAATGTATTGATTACGTGATACTACACGAGCTTTGCCACATTGCTGAACATAACCACAGCGAGCGATTTTGGCGTTTATTAACCCAAGTAATGCCAAACTGGAAAGAAGTAAAAGCCAAATTAGATGACATGGCGGAGATGTATTTGAATGAGTAAAGACGAGTTAAATAAATTGATTAATCCAAGTTGGATGGATGAAATTAATAAGATGCAAAAGCAACACGAAGCACTCAATAATTTTGCTCATCAAAGTTCTGCTATTGCAAATATGCAACAGCACATGGAAGCACTTCGCCAGTCCATGACAATTCAAGAACCTAAGTGGTTAGCGGCAGCAAATGCAATAGCTGAGCATAGCAACCGTATTTTAAATAGCTTAGAAGAACCTGCATGGATGAAAAACCTGAAAAGATTCGAAGATATTAGCTTCCAAACAAGTTTGGCTATTGAAAATTCGAGTTTACATAGCAGTCTAATTAAAAATGCAGAGCTACTGAATAATTCATTTAATGAACCAAAATGGACAAAAATTTTTGACCACAATAAGCAGCTATTACGTGCTGTTGAACAATCTAGTTGGATGAAATCTTTTCAGAGATTTGATGAACTAAGCAAGCAATCCATTAAAGCATTTGAGTACAGTAAATCTTTTAGCAAACTAATTGATAGTGCTAAAGCAACGTCTCAGCTTTGCAACCTTGAAGCTTTTGAAGCCATTGCTAAGCTTCATAATTCACCTTTGAATCACTTTGGTAAACTTGCAGAAACAGCGTTTAAAAAACAAGAATATAGAAAAGATATTCACGAACTAGATGACGATATATATTCAGATATAGCCCAAGAAAACGATTTCGAAAAGCTGCCTACCAATGTCCAAAATAAAATAATTTATTATCTAAAGTTCATATTTTTAACGATCTTTCTCAACTTGTTATCAAATTACATTTATGACCAGAGGGAACTGCTTGCACAAACATTGAGGTTGATAGAAAAACCATCTGAGGTTAAAAAGTTTGCTCGAAGTGGTTCGAGTCGATTTGAACGAGAAGTGCTCAGTGGTTTAAGGGTTGTATCGGGTAATGATGTGAATTTGAGAGCATCTCCTTCAATGAAGTCAGATATCATTTTGCAATTAGATACTGGTACTTTGATAGAAGTAGTAGATAAATCCAACCGAGTTTGGCTTCTGGTTGAAATATCAGATGGTGAAGATGTTATTCAAGGATGGATAGCTAGGCGATATACTGTTTATTTTAAATAACTTGGGTAACAGTTTAAGCCGCTTTTTGAAGGTGGCATTCGTTACTAAAAAATGAAGATGACATTATATAGAACTCGCCCCCGCCTTTACCTTCAGATGCGGCAAATTTACCTAAAAAGTATTCGTACACTCGGCCAACGAGGTCTTCTTCTGTTTTTTCGTTTTGGTTGGCAATGGTGTCGATATTATTAATGGTATCGATAAGCGCCGAGAGCTTACTGGCATCAAGCCCTAAGCGTGAAAAGTAGTTGTCGGGTAATGCGCCGGCGAGTGATTTATTGTTTTTTTCAACCGCGTGTAGTGCGGTATCTATTTTTACGGCGATATCGCCTTGCTTAGCGTTGATTTGAATGTACGACCAGCGTGCATCTTCTGGTAGGTAAAACACGTTATCCATCGCGTAAAAGTCAACCATATCGATGTATTCATCACCATACTCGCTAGCAATGGCTTTTTTACGCCCTTCAAACTTATCACTAATAAATTTAAGAAAGATTAAGCTTAAAACAATGTGCTTATATTCGGCTGATTCAACACTGCCGCGCAGTTTATTGGCGGCATCCCAAAGGGATTCTTCAAACCCGACTTGTGTTTTTTTTGTGGCTTTTTTTGTTGCAGGCTTTTTTGATGCAGCGTCCATGTGGTCTCTCTTTGCAAGAATATCAATATAAATTATTGGCTTATCATACCGCAAAGGTCGTGCTTTTTTGAATGTTAATTAGTAATAAATTGGTATTCGAATATGGGAAAAATAGTCAGAAAACGTTAAAAATAGATAAGAAGGTGATTTTTAGTCACCTTTAATATTAAATGTAATTTAAATATATACGCATTGAGCGGATTCACTGCTTATGTATTTTCGCCCATCTCGCTTTTAAAAAACTCTGAGAACTGACTTTGTTTACTTTTATCCAAAATAATGAGGTTTTCTACAGTTCTTGTTATTGAGGTATATACAATTTCAGCAGTGTCTTTTTCATCCATAAGATAAAAAACTGTTTTTGACTCAAGTCCTTTATAACTGTGCACTGTAGAAAGTTTAATTAAACCACTATTAGGGCGTGTTGATCTTTGTGGTATGAAAAACAAACAGCATGAAGATAAGGTATAATTGAATTCGCCAGAAAACTTTACACCGAACCTACATGCCAAGATTAATGTTAACAGACGGGACATGGAAT
>NZ_JAQREZ010000062.1:0-21325 GCF_028598715.1 Pseudoalteromonas sp. GABNS16E | reverse complement strand
ATGCGGTGTCTAAAGCTGTTTTAATATTCATAAAAAAATCCGATGGCAAATGCTCATCGGATTCTTACATCTATAGAAGATCGGTCAACTGATCATTAAAATATTTCTTAACTGATCGGCATTAGGCATAAAGCCTCTTTATTGCCAATGTTTAGCCTTTAAACATGCGTAAACGCACATTCAAACCCTAATAAAAAAGGCGCATTATTTTAACTAGCACAATTTAGTCTATGTAATCGTTTAAGTCGTCTTCACCTAGGTTTTTACGCAAACGTTTTTGCTCAAGGTAATCTTCCAACTTCTTTTTCACCTTTTGCTTTTTTTTGTCATGCTGATTACGCCCGACCATTTCGTACTCGTCTTCAACAAAATCATCATCTAGCGCATCGTAACTAAATGTCTTACCCACAACCCACTCCATAAAGTGTTTGAGACCAACTCAGGTTTATTCCTGCACTTGGTAAATTAAAAAAATGTTTAGCGCTAAAATACGAACAAATTAGCACCAAAATAAAGCCACGTGACTATCGTAAATAGCCTTCATGTCAATATTGTGAATAAATAGCGCTAAATTAAGAAAGTGGAAAGTGAGAGTTTTTTATCGTTTCGACAAATAAAATTTATCATATATTTATTTTTAGTGTTTTTGACTAAAAAGTAGTTTATTTATCAAAATTAAAAATCATTAAAAACACACAAATTTCATAACCTACTGTTTTAAAATAAAAATAAATAATGGCACCAAACTTGTTAATACTTAGCTGTCATCAACAATTATTAGAGAATAAACATGAAAAATTTACTATTAGTAAGCGCTTTAATTTGTACACCCGCTGCAATGGCACATAACGATAACAATGCGGGCATTTCGTTTAGCAATGAGCAGTGCAATGTAGAGTTTAAAAACGATGTACGCATTAAACCTAGCGAATTAGAAATTTTTACCGCATCTAATCAATTCATGCGCTTTAACAGCAATGGCAACTTAACTATAAATGGCGAACAAGTATCCATTAACAGCGAGCAACGCCAAGCGCTTACTCAGTATTCTGACAACTTACGTACGCAGCTACCTGAGGTCGCTAATATTGCCCTAGACGGAGTGAAAATAGCCGGTGTAGCATTAGAGGAAGTAGCCAACGCATTTAATATTGATGGCCTTGATGACTTATCTGGCCTGATGGACGATATAAGACTTGAAGTAGAAAACACCTTTTATCAACAAGGTACGTTTGTAATGGGCCAACAAAGCTTTAATCAATTTGGTGAAAACTTTGAACACCAATTTGAGGAGCAAATAGAAACCGTGGTTGAGTCTGCCGTTATGCAATCAATGGGCAGTATTTTAGTTGCTTTAGGCTCTGAGCTGCTTGGTTCGGGTGGAGATATGGATGCATTTGAGCAACGCATGGAAAATATGGGCGCGCAAATAGAAGAAAAAGTAGAGCTGCATGCCAGTGCGCTTGAAAAGCGTGCCAACTCTTTATGCGACAGCTTTGCCAACATAGCACAGCAAGAAGAGCAATTAGTAGCGCAGTTACCCCAGCTAAAAGGCTACGAGTTATTTACCATTAAACAAAATTAATACACCGCACCGTATTTAACATCCCTTTAGCAGCACTTGTATATTAGGTGCTGCTTTTTTCATTCTTTTAGCGTGTGAGCCAGCGCTCCTAACGTGGTAATAGCCTGCTCGATTTTTTCGCTCCACTGCACCCCGTAACTTAGCCTAATACAGCTTTTATACTTATTACTTGCTGAAAAAATAAGTCCGGGGGTTATGCTAATACCAGCTTCTAGCGCCAGTAAAAATAACTTTTGACTGTCTACCCCTTGGCCTAAATCAAGCCAAATAACACACCCACCTTTAGGGTCACTAATACGTGTATTTTTAGGCATCGCGTTTAATAAGCACCACCGCATGCGCTCTTTGTTATTACGTAAGCGCTGCCTAAGTACTTTTAAATTACGGTCATACTCACCACTGGCTATAAACTCAGAAAGCGTCCACTGATTTATAAGTGAGGCAGAGCAACTTAATGCACGCTTATGCCGGCGCGCTTGACCTGCAAACTTGCCTGCTATTAACCAACCTACTCGATAACTTGGTGCAGCCGTTTTTGAAAACGAGGCGCAACTGATCACAAGCCCCTTTTTTGAATACGCTAAAGCGGGCGTGCCACGCTTGGCAGTAAAGTGCAGATCACCGTACACATCATCTTCTATAAGAACAACATTATGTGACTCTATTAAGTCCACCATTTGCTTACGGCTTTCATCGCTCATAAAGCTGCCAACCGGGTTATTTATTGCGGTCGAAAATAAGCATGCTTTTATATCATGTTGTTCAAGCGCTTGAGCTAGGTCGTTAAGCCAAATACCATTGTCGGGGCAGAGCGGAATTTCAAGCGCCTTTAATCCTAAGCTCTCTATTAGTTCAATAATACCGTGATAACACGGGGTTTCAATTGCAACCACATCGCCGGGCTTAGTGACGCACTTAAGTGCAATAGCCAGCGCCTCTTGCGCGCCATTGGTGATCACCAGTTCATCTATATTTACACCAATACCAAAGCCTAAGTATCTATGCACCAATTGCTTTTTAAGCGCAGCAAAACCATCAATAGGGCCATAATTAATAACACTCGCCCCAGCAATTGTCATAACCCGGCGCATGGTACGGGCTAAAGCTTTATCGGTAGGCGCGGCAGCAACGGGATTGGCAATACCAAAGGCAATTACATTAGGTTGATGAATAGCGCTGTATACCTGCTCTATTAACGCTTGTTTATTTACAGTGACAGGCTCGCGGCTTAGTTTTACACGCTTTGGCAAACTGTAAACCGTATTAAGCACCGTTAAAAAGTAGCCCGATTTTTCACGTGCCTCTACTAACCCTTGATCTTCTAACGCTTGATACGCTTGCTTAACCGTCGGAATGCTAATATTTAAGTTACTAGCCATTTTACGAAGCGAAGGAAGCTTTTCTCCAGGTAGCAACACCTTTTGTGCTTGCATGTCTTTAATTAGCTCAATAACTTGTTGATATAAAAACTCGGCTTTTTGTTTACTGGCAGCTGGCTGCATATCTCGCCTCAAATCTGTATAGGTTACATTTATACTTTTCTGTATATGGTAAGTATACAGATAGACCCTAAAATAACCACTCAATCGGTTTTTTTAGAGGTTTGCCATGAAAAGCGCAGCGCTATATCTCACAACAGTGTTAATTTGGGGCTCTACGTGGCTCGCGATTTCGTTTCAGCTAGGCGATATTGCTGTGGAGCTTTCTTTGTTTTATCGCTTTGCCATAGCAGCTGCATGTATGTGGCTATTTGTGGCCTACAAAAAGCCTAATATGCGATTTTCGTTAGTCGATCATGGCTTTTTTGCTTTATTGGCCATTTCTAACTTTGGCTTAAATTATTTGCTTTTGTATTGGGCACAAAACTACCTCTCATCGGCAATGGCCTCTATTGCATTTTCAATGTTGCTAATAATGAACATAGTCAACACCCGTTTATTTTTTGCAAAGCCCATTGCCAAACGTATTTACTGCGGCGCGTTAATCGGCGTGGTGGGTATTATTTGTCTGTTTTGGCCGCATTTACAGCAATTCGACTTGAGTAATGGGGCGTTGGTCGGGTTACTACTTGCCCTTGGGGGTACCTTTGTGGCTTCATTGGGCAATATGATTAGTGTACGTAATTCTAATCGTCAAATAGGTGTGCTGCAGGGTAACGCATGGGGCATGTTATATAGCGCAATAGGTTTAGCCGTTTATGTATTAATAAATGGTATAACGGTTAGTTTTAGTGCCCCTACCAGCTATTGGTTGTCGCTATTGTATTTATCTGTTTTTGGTACTGTGATTGCGTTTGGCTGCTATTTTGCCTTGTTAAAAAACATTGGCCCCGAAAAAGCTAGCTACGCCATAGTGCTGTTTCCGTTAGTGGCCGTTGCATTAAGCAGCTTTTTTGAAGGCTTTGAATGGCATGCAAACACCTTTGTCGGCTTTAGTTTAGTACTACTGGGTAATGCAATTGTACTTACCCCCACAAAAAGAATTAACGCCTTTTTAGCAAGCCGCTGCGTTGCTAAAAATGGCTCCGTCCCCAGTTAGAGGCGTTTTTAACGCACTAACACAAAAGCGCCTACCCTACTGTAGGCGCTTTTTTATTGGTATATGAAAATTAATAGCTTGCTCATGAATAGCAATAACCGCGGGCGTAACACCTACTAGCTCGCCATCGGCCTCAATTAATAAGTTTTTAGTATTAATACGCGCCTGTTTGAGTTGGCTATAAGTAAGCTTTTTTAAGGTATGGTGGCGCTTAAAAATTAATTTAATAAAGCTATATAAATGATCAACAAGACTACCCGCTTGCATTTGGTAGCAATCAAGCAGTCCATCATCAATTTTAGCCCTAGGTGCTATTTTAATGCCGCCACCAAAATACTGAGAGTTCGCAAATACAGTTATTAAATTTTGATAGCTACATTGCTTATTTAAAAATGCTCCATTTAGTGTGCTTGCTTTGTAAGTAAAGAGCGATTTAAAACTCGTCCACTTATAGCGCCAAGCTGACATGCTTTGTAAATGACCCAACTGCTTAATTACATGAGCATCAAAACCAACACCAGCCACATTAATAAAGTAACGAGTATTAATTTTACCTACATCAATTAAGTGTGTCGGGGCATTAAAAATAGCGTTTTGCCACTGTTTAGCTGTGCAATGAAAGCGACGGGCAAAATCGTTGCCCGTACCACAAGGTAATATTGCCAAACTACATGCACTGTTAATCACGCCATTAAGTGCCAAATTAAGCGTGCCATCGCCTCCAATAGCCACTGCTATTTGGCTTTTTTGTGCATTCAATTTAACGTTTGCTAAGTCGTACTCAAAATTACCTGTCGTTTTAACCGTAATATAGAGAATATTTTTCTTCTGGCATGTTTTTTTAAGCCAATCGAGGTGATCTAACACCACACTTTTTACGCTTGGTTTAACTATTATTAACAACTGCAAGTAATTTATCTCCTATTAGCCAGCACACCAGCATAAATAAGAATTAAGTTAAAATTAATTTATCTGAATAATTAATCATAAAAGTGCGTAAAAATTTACTAAAAACATTAACAAACACAAAAAACACTTACAAAACAAACCAGAACCTAGTTCCCCTGATTAAATAACTATGCAAAATGGGCACTTGGTAGTTTTAATTAAAAACAAAACAATGCAAATTCAGATAAAAATAACTAATAGCCAAGCCTTAGTTTATATTGTTGTATTTTTAAACAAAAAAGAGTCAAAATGCTCGCGATTTAAACACATACAGCTTGGAGCAAAGACATGAACCCAATAAACACCCTAAACCAAAATGCAGCAGCCCACGTTGGCGTAAAACCAACTAACCGTAAAGCTAAAATGCTTGCTAAATTAAACCGTATGGGCAAAAAGTTAGCATTAAACAGCGCCGCGCAATACAAATAATCAACCTTGTTATGACTATTAAGCAGGGGCAGTAAACAACTAACCACTATTGAAAGCGCTTCTTTAGCTCCCTTAGTTTGCTGCCACCCTTTAATTTTTAGTTTAAATCCTTCTAATTTCCCTCTATTTACAAAAAAAACTGTAATTACGCCTACTTTTTAAGCAAACAGTTTATTTGCTATTTACACGACGGTATCACCTAAGTATTATTCTGCGTCACGGAGAGATGGCAGAGTGGTCGAATGCACCGGTCTTGAAAACCGGCATAGGTTTGTAGCCTATCTAGGGTTCAAATCCCTATCTCTCCACCACTATTTAATTAATGGTATGAATAAACTACCGTTAATACAATCTGTTATGCGTTGGAGAGGTGTCCGAGTGGCCGAAGGAGCTCCCCTGCTAAGGGAGTATAGAGTTTGTAGCTCTATCGAGGGTTCGAATCCCTCCTTCTCCACCATTTTTTATTAAAAACCGCTTAGTTGCGGTTTTTTTGTGCCTGAAATTTAACAACCCATGTATCCAAGGAGGGTGAGAGTCCTCGCTAGGGTTCGATAAAATGTCTGGAACACTTTAAGCCGCCGCAGGCGTTGCAAAGCAATTAATTACATGGATGTAATTAAGCTAATCCCTCCTTCTCCACCATTTCTTATCAAAAACCGCTTAGTTGCGGTTTTTTTGTGCCTGAAATTTAACAGCCAATGTATCCAAGGAGGGTGAGAGCCCTCGATAAGGTTCGATAAAATGTCTGGAACTGTTTAAGCCGCCGTAGGCGTTGCAAAGCAATTAATTACATGGATGTAATTAAGCTAATCCCCCCTTCTCCACCATTTCTTATTAAAATAGGTGAATCAAAACACATTGAATACACTGGGTAGTTACGGCATTATTAATAACAACTCCACTAACGTAAGTTTAATTATGTTTCGTTTAATTGCACCTTTAATAGGCCTTGTGGCTTTAAGTACAAACGCAGCCCAAGACATTACGGTTTATAAATGTACAATTAAAGGAGTCGCTACATTTAGCCAAACACCCTGTGCTGACAATGCAGAAGTTATTAAACTAAAACAGCCACTAGTTGCCGATAAGTACGGCAATAATGCAAACTCACCCGCAATGCCTGGTGCCTCTGTAGATAACTACATTGAGATTAAAAAAATTGATCGTGAAATTAAACGCCACCAGCTTACTATCAAAAACTATAAAGAAGATTTAGCCGACGCCAAACAACAAGCCAGCTATGTTACTCAAGATCAAGCTAATAGAATGGGCGCCGAATCAATAGCCGATGCGATAGCCACTAAAACTACGGCGATTCAAAACCGCTATAACGCATTAATTAGCGCTGTAGAGCAACAAATCTCTATTTTACAGCAGCAAAAACAGCAGCTGAGCAAACAACCTTAACTGCTAAATAAGCAGTTTACAGGTTGCGCAAGGTACACCTTTTACAACATATATTAAAAAATACCGCAAATAACATACTGTTCGCTATACTGATATTTAAAATTAAGTACTTTTAAAAAGTCAGGGAGCTATGTGAAAAATTTTAACTCAAAATATCATTCAGTTATCTTTTACATAATTTTTTCATTAGCGTACTTTTTAATTGGTATTTCACTCACTAAACTCGCCTTTAATACTCAAATTATCCCGGTATGGTTACCTGCAGGCATTGCCTTAGTTGGATGCTATATGTGGTGGTGGCGCTTCATTCCAGCGCTTTTTATAGCAGCCTTTGCTTTTAACTTTAATACTTTTGACAGCACAGCTCACGATATGGTGTTAGTTGGCAATACCTTCAGCCAAGCCATGTATATTGCTATTGGCATTGTATTGCAGGCAATGGTGGGGGCTGGTTTACTTAAATATTGGCTTGGACACCCGCTGTATTTTAAAAAACGCGCAAGTATCATTTATTTTATTTTTGTTGTGGGCATTGCGGTTAGTTTAATTTCAGCAAATTTTGGGGTGTTTGCGCTGAGCCAATTTAACTCCGCATACGATATTAAAGATCATTGGCAAAATGTGTTATTTTGGTGGCTAGGAGACTCATTAGGCGTAATTATTGCCACTCCTCTGCTATTGGTGCTTACTCAGTTTAAGGGGCAAAATAGGCCTATATCGCCGCTGCCTACGTTAGCGGTATGTAGTATTTTATTTGTATCTGTTGCAGTAACTACTCAGCTTTATAACCAAGAAAACAGACAAAATACCGTTAAAGTCGCCGAGCGAGAAGCTCACATTATTGAAAATAGCTTATATCGCTACATCAACCAAAGTTTAATAGCGGTGCAAAGCTTAGCCAGCCAAGTACAATCTAACCCTGATTTAAACCAACAAGACTTTTACGCCTACGCCAGCGAGTTACTGACGCAGCATTCGTTTATTAAAGCGCTTTCGTGGAATCAAAAAATAGCGCAAAGTGAGCGAGCTTCGTTTACCCAAGAAGTTGCCGATATATACCACCTAGACTTTGAAATTGTCGGGGAGCCCCTTGAACCAGACGATCCTATGGTCATCGTTAAATACATTGCTCCTTTTAATGGCAACCAAAAAGCGGTTGGTTTTAATGTGTATTCAAACCCAGACAGAAAAGCATCGCTAGTAAACCCTGCAATTAGGTATCAGCCAGTCAGCACTAAAATTATTCAGTTAGTGCAAACAGCTGAGCCTGAGCCTGCCTATCTGCTATTTGCCCCCGTGTACGAACAACAACAGCAAAAAGCTATTATAAAGGGGTACGCAACAGGTGTGTTTTTAGTGCGTAATATTATTGAGCAAGCGATTAACGAGCAACAATCAGAGATGTTTTCTATTGCGTTTTATGAAGATGTAAATAAGCCCGCTTTTTATAGTAACTACGGCAAAAGTTTAAATATCGCTCAGGGCAGCCGTGTTATGAAACTAAAGCTCAGCTTTGGTGGGCAAACATGGAATGCACATTTAGCCTTAAAAGAGAAATACCTTGCCCCCCATAATAACCAATTAACACTGTTTTTAATGGCCTTACAATTGGTGGTATGTGCCTTAATTTTAATTGTTTTACTGCTTTTTAATCAGCAACAAATTGCCCTTACCCGAAAAGTCGCAGAGCGCACCCATTCGCTTGCGCAAGCTAAAAAGCAATCTGACTTAGCTAATCAGGCTAAAAGCCGATTTTTAGCTAATATGAGCCATGAAATACGCACACCATTAAATGCTGTTATTGGCTTTTCATCACTAGCGCGCAAAGAAGATAACGCACACACTCTTATTGGTTACTTAGACAAAATAAACTCTTCATCTAAAAGCTTACTAAACCTGATTAACGACATACTCGATATTTCAAAAATTGAATCACATAAGCTCAAGCTAGAAAGTACAGCGTTCGACCTACATGCAATTATAAAGCGTATTAACACAATGTTTGAAGCCAGTGCAGCCAATAAAGGCATTGGCTGGCAGGTTAGCAGTCATCTTCCGGTAGGTACTTGGTATGTAGGCGACCCTTTACGCTTTGAGCAAGTAGTGCTAAACCTTTGCAGCAACGCGATAAAATTTACAGAGCAAGGCAAAGTAAATGTAGACTTTGGCGGAGAGTTTATCAGTACTGACAAAGTTAAAATAACAGTAAACGTTATAGATACGGGTATTGGCATAGAGCCTACCCAGCAGTCCAAGCTATTTAGTGCCTTTACCCAAGCAGACGACTCAACATCAAGGCGATACGGTGGCACAGGCTTGGGCTTAACTGTCGTAAAAGAGCTCAGTAAATTAATGGGCGGTAACGTCACATTACAGAGCGAACCAAACGTTGGCTCTACGTTTAAATTTGACGTTGAGCTTCGCACCAGCCCAGTACAAGAGCAAGCCGAGCTTGTATACTCGGGTACTAAATTGGCGGCCTTAAAAGTGCTAGTAGCAGAAGATAACCCGGTAAACCAAATGGTAATTAAAGCCATGCTAGGCTCATTAGGTATTGTTGCCCATATTGTCGAAAATGGCGAAGCGGCAGTAGATATAGCAAAAGAGCAACACTTTGACTTAATTTTAATGGACTGCCAAATGCCAATAATGGATGGTTACAGAGCCACCGCCCTAATTAGGCAATTTAAGAGTGAGGTAGAGCTGCCCATTATTGCGCTGACCGCCGATGTTATGCCTGAGGATAAAGCCCACGCTCAAGCCGTTGGTTTTAATCAGCATCTTGCAAAACCGCTAGAACTGGTTAAGCTAACCGCGTGCTTAGCCCAATATGCCGAAATTGAAGAGCCCTAATACAATAATGCGCTAAATAAATGCACTTGTGTTAACTTAGTTTAAAACGCCACCACCCACTATAAAGCAGCCCAAGGTAAGCAGTAATGGCCACTTTTACCCACCAATGGTTTAGTGATATTAACCAGATAGACGTACACGAATGGACTCGTTTATTCGGTAATGAACCTTTTACCCGCCATGCATTTTTATATGCATTAGAGCAAAGCCAGTGTGTGAACAAAGAGACAGGCTGGCAGCCTCAGCACTTAGCTGTTTATGAAGCTGATAAACTAGTCGCACTCGCTCCTGGGTATTTAAAAAGCCACTCTTACGGAGAGTATGTTTTTGATTGGGCATGGGCAGAAGCCTACGAGCAACACGGATTAGCCTATTACCCTAAATGGCTAAGCGGTGTGCCCTTTAGCCCCATTGAAGGCCAGCGTATTGCCATTGCACATACGAATACACAAAGCGTATACGAGTACATAAAAAAGCAATTAAATTTAACCAGTGTGGAGCAAGGTTGGTCTGGCTGGCATGTTAACTTTTGCCCAAAGGTTCAAGTTCAAGCCCTGTGTACTGACGATATAATGCAGCGCGTAGGCGTGCAGTTTCAATGGTTTAATAAAGGCTTTAAAACCTTTGACGATTTTTTAAATACACTCACCGCACGCAAACGAAAAACGCTAAAAAAAGAGCGAGCTAAAATAGCACAGCAAAATATTACCATTGAATGGCAGCAAGGCTCGCACCTCAGCCCTGAAACAATGCAGCTATTTTGTGAGTTTTATCAGCGTACTTATTTAAAACGTTCTGGGCATTTAGGGTATTTAAATATTGAGTTTTTTACTTTATTACAGGCACTAATGGGCGATCAGCTAATTGTTATGCTTGCCAAAAAAGACAACAAAATAGTGGCAGCAACGCTAAGCTTACAAGGTGAAAACACCTTGTATGGCCGCTATTGGGGCGCCAGCGAAGAAATAGACTCCCTTCATTTTGAGCTGTGTTACTACCAAGGGATTGAATTTGCGATTAAGCATAACTTACATTGCTTTCACTCCGGCGCTCAAGGTGAGCATAAAATACCTCGTGGGTTTGAGCCTGTTTTTACCTACTCCAGCCACTATATTGTTGAACCCGACTTTAGAGCAGCAATAAACGACTACCTAAAGCGAGAACGCCAACATATGACAATTTATAAAACACAGTGCGCTGATTTACTGCCGTTTAAAAACCAATAACTGATTGTTAGCTGGCATAGCTGTATCACTTATGAGTGTAAGGCCTGCTTGTGTTGCTAATTGCTCTATGGCCTCAAAATCACGAATTCCGCTAAATGGGTCACGCTGTGTTAAAAAGCGATCGAACTCTTCATTACTTGCACTTGTAAACTGCCCTTGGTATTTTAAAGGGCCATAAATACACACTACACCTTGGCTTACTAAGTGCGTTGAAACCCCTTTAAAAAATTGCTCAACCAACTGCCAACTTACAATATGAAACGTATTTGCTGTGTAAATAGCATCTACGTTATTTACCGGCCATGCATAATTCAAATCAAGCTCAAGAGGGCCGTGTAAATTAGTTAAATTTGCCTCCTTAAGCCATAAATTTATGCCCTCATGGTTAATATGGCGATCACTTGTATACCACTGTAAATGCGGTAATTGCTCAGCAAAAAACACACTATGCTGCCCCGTACCCGAGCCTATTTCGAGTACCGATTCTGTCTTATTAAAAACCGTTTTAAGCACTTCTAAAATAGGACCCTTATTGTTTTCACACGCTTGTGAGAAAGGTTTGATCATGACCTGCACCAATATTGAAACTTATTGCACAACATTAACGCAAAAAAATGGCACTGAACAATTAAAGTTTTATAGATAATTTATAAAAGTGAGTTAATTCATGGCACTAAAATAAAAATAAGGCGATGGTATGTATTATGCTTTAATTAAATCAACCCTAAGTAGGGTGTATTACCGATATTAAATACGAGGATAAAATTATGCATACTCCCCCTTACACCGCTGTAGACGCTGTGGTCTCAGTGACAGAAAAAAGCACCGAAAAACCAAGCAGCACCTGTGATAGTAGAGCCACTGTAATCGACTTACTTTCTCACTGTAACCAAAATCAACAGGCGCTAAAAAAACATGAAACAGACCAAATATTCATTCTTGGCTATAATTGATACTCAATTAAACGCTGCAAATAATTTTTATAATAACTGTTTACACTGAAACCGATTAAATGTAATGATAACTATTATCGTTAACTTAAATCGGTTTTTTTATGTCTCCCTTTCAGACATTACAGCCTTATCATCATGAACTTGCTTGTAACTGCTTACGCCCAGGCTTACATGCGCCTATGGTGGTAGCTCACTACATAGAAACCGCTTTAAACGTTGCTAAAAGCTTTGAAAAACAGCGTAGCCCCTTACTACAAGAATTATATTTATTACGCACTCACCATGAAATTATCAATAAAATGTGCGACCCTCTAATACACAATGCCATTCGTAAGCAGTGCCTTGAGCAATTATATAAACCCTTATTGGCATTAAAACGCTTTTACTATGCACATAACGATACTGAAAAATTTTTAAAACTTGAGCGCGAAGCTCGCGTACTCAGTCACGAATTTAACCCTTTTTAAGGAGCGACTTATGAGCAATTTTAGAACCGAATCCGACAGCATGGGTGAATTACAGGTCCCTAGTGATGCGCTATACCAAGCGCAAACCCAGCGTGCAGTTAACAACTTTGCTATTAGCGGCTTAACTATGCCAAAACAGTTTGTAACAGCGCTTGCATACATTAAGCAAGCAGCAGCACAAAGTAACTTTGAGCTAAATCACCTAAGTAAAAGTAAAGCCAACGCTATTGAGCAAGCATGCCAACAAATTATTGATGGCGAGCATTACGAGCACTTCCCGGTTGATATTTTCCAAACTGGCTCAGGCACCAGCTCGAACATGAACGCTAATGAAGTTATCGCTACGCTTGCAACCCGCATTGGTAATGAGCCAGTTCACCCCAACGATGATGTAAATATGGGCCAAAGCTCTAACGATGTAGTGCCTACAGCCATTGCACTAAGTAGTGCTATTAACGTGGTTTATGAATTACTGCCCTCTCTTGAAAAACTATCGCAGAGTTTAGAGGAAAAAAAGGCAGACGTTGGCAAAATAGTTAAAACTGGCCGTACGCATTTAATGGATGCCATGCCCGTTACGTTTGAGCAAACGCTAAGCGCGTGGCAATCACAAGTAAATAATGCAGCCTCAGGCATTCGCCATAGCTTAGAGCGAGTATGTGAGCTTGCCCAAGGCGGGACAGCTGTTGGCACGGGTATTAATGCTGATGGCGAATTTGCCTCAAAGTTTGCTAAAAACTTAAGCGCAAATGTAGGTATAAGCTTTAAACCAAGCAGTAACTTTTTTTATAATATTGGCTCGCAAGATGCCATTGTAGCGCTCTCAGGTCAGTTAAAAGTACTCGCTGTAGCACAAATGAAAATAGCCAATGACTTACGCTGGATGAACTCAGGCCCACTTGCCGGGCTTGGCGAAATAGAGCTTGAAGCACTGCAACCAGGCTCATCGATTATGCCTGGTAAAGTAAACCCGGTGATCCCAGAAGCGGCAGCCATGGTAAGCGCTCAAGTTATAGGTAACGATGCAACCATCACCGTGGCAGGCCAAGCCGGTAATTTTGAGCTAAACGTAATGCTACCTGTTATTGCGCACAATATTTTACAAAGCATTGAGTTACTTGCTAATAGCGCCCAAGCATTGGCAGATAAAGCCATTGCGAGTTTTAAAGTAAACCAGCCCAATATTGATAAAGCACTGGCCAAAAATCCTATTTTAGTGACTGCACTTAATCCGGTGATCGGTTACGAAAAAGCAGCCAAAATAGCTAAGCAAGCCTACAAAGAAGCCCGCCCAATAATTGATGTCGCAGAGCAAGAAACCGACCTTCCACGCAGTGAATTAGAAAAACTGCTTAACCCCACTAAACTTACCCAAGGCGGTTTATAAAGATAAATCTAAAACGGCTTTAATTACTTGATAATATAGTTTTTATTGCCGTTAAAAATGCACCGTGTATGATAGTGATGAATAATTCATCACTATCAAGGTTTGTTATGCGTACTCCACTGTTAGCCCTACTTTTACCACTTTGTTTAACTGCATGCCTCGAAACAACATCGCAAGATGCACCAACTAACTCGGTGAACGAGCTTAAAGAAGTACCGCATAAAGAAGTACCTCAACAAACCAGCAGTGAAAACAAGCACAAAACCCCTACTGATGCATCACAACCCATAAAAACCGCTTTAAAAGAAGTGTCACTTAACGACATTAAAGCCGCAAAAAGCGAGCTTAATACGTTAATTGCCAATACACAGTGCGATACCTCTGCACAATGTAAGGTTATGCCTGTAGGAAGCAAAGCTTGCGGCGGACCAAGTGATTATGTTGTTTACTCAACAAAATCAGCTAAAGAGGGGCAAGTCAGTTCGCTTGCAAAGCAAATAACAACGCTTGAAAAAGCCTACAACACACAAAATGAAATGATGAGCACGTGCCAGCATTTAACTTCGCCAAGCACGCAGTGTGTTGAAAATAAATGTGTTAAACTTGAAGGTTCAGCGGTAAGTGTATTTTAAGGACAAGGTTATGAGTTGTTTACCATCAGCAATTAAATTATCAATTGTGAGTGTTGCCACCAGCGCTATGCTATTACTTAGCGGCTGTGCAAGCACATCATCAAGTACTGAGCAAAATCAGAATTTGTCTGACTTGAACTACGATCTTAATAACATTGTTAGTGATAATAGTTGCACCGCAAGCTTTCAATGTAAGGTACTCGAAGTAGGAGCACGAGCATGTGGTGGGCCAAGTAAGTATGTTGTGTATTCAACGCTTAATACCTCTCAAGAGCACGCCGAAGAAGTTGCCCAAAAAATTACACAACAACAAAAAGCGCAAAACAAAGCGCAAGGTTTAACCGATTGCTCACCGGTACTTGAGGTACAAACCCTGTGTATTAATCAGCAATGCCAGGCATTTGATATAAAATAGCGCAAACGCCAATTTCAGCGTTAACCTATAAAAGGTATTAACGCTGAAATAACCACCACCAGCACCACACAAATTCCTGCTTTAACAATGTATTTCATTGGCATTTCTTTTTTTACCCAGTACGCATAAATAAATCGCACAAAGTAACTTGCAGCTGTGCCAAATAAAGCAAAAATAATTAAGTAAGCAATTAAAATAATATTCATATAAATCTAAATTAACTACTTAGTGTTTTTAGTATGAGCAATTAATAACTCTGCTACTTGTTGCTTTACGGCTCGCTTATCATCACTTTGGACATTAAATCGTGTTGCAAGTTGGGCTATTTCATCATCGTTTAAATTAAACGATAGGCGCTGACGTGTTTTTTTAGACTTTACATCTAAGCCTAAAATTTTACGGATCATATCTGAGGGCGTAAGCTCTTGGTCAATGGCCTGCTTTTTTATCGACTTTTGTACTTCGCTGCTTAAATCAAATGCCATTTGTGTGGCACGCACGGCTTGCTCTTGACGTAACCACTTGTCTTTAGCATCACTCACTTCGCATCTCCTGGAAACAAGTCGACTATATCGGTAATTGGGCGTGTTAGCGTTAGTGACACTTCGGTCTCACCGCCATCCCATATTTCAATATTTAAGCCATGCCCTTCGTCTGGCGATGCTAAGCAAATCATTTCACAAGGTTCGCCACCCTCTTGCTCATAGCGCGGTAATGACTGGCCACGAAAATCTTTATTATGGAAATAGCACACATAAGGCGATTCACTTTGCTGATAGCTTTTAGCTAAAAACTGCATAAACTGCTCTGGCGTATTTTGCACCTGTATATGAGTTAACGACTCTTCATCAAAAATACGTGCAAATTCGTCTAGCCCAAATATTTGCTCTACGTCGTCACGCTGAATTTTGATTGAAAAATTAGCCCACTGCTCGCCATCATCTTGCTCAATTTGTAAAAATACAACCTGTCCGCTGTTCGTCTCTAGCACAAACTCAGTATCACTACTGTGCTGATATTGATAGGTTTGAATATCAATAACACGCAGCGTTTGCCCTTTTAACCACGACGGATACGCAAATGAATCGATAACGCTAAACATGTCACATTTTTTAAGCTCACTTGCATGGTTAAGCTGACGTTCTGGCTCTTTTTTAGATTTGAAAAAATTAAACATAATGAGGCATCCCTTAAGCAAAAAGGTAACTAAGCCACGCTTAATTACCTTTTATTATAAATGTACGAACTATTAGCCGTTTTGCTTGGCTTTAATGCGCGCTAAAATATCAGCACTTTTTGGGCTTGTATCGCCAATACCGGCTTCAGCCATTTTTGCTTTTAAATCGTCGCCATTTGTATCTGACTCAAGCTCTTTTGCAGCGCCTAACTGGTCACTACGATCTTGCTGGCGCTGTTTAATACGCTCCAGCGACTGACGAGCCGATGTCATAGACGAGCTATTGGTATTAAGCGTGCTGTTAACCGCCATTGTTGCTTGCTGTACGCTTTCTGTGGTTTTAACCATAGTAAGCTGACGTTGGTTTTCTTTAATCGACTTCTCAGCGTCTTTAACTTGTTGTTTAAGCGCTACAATATGATTGCTAAAACCTGCTAATACTTGCTCGTTTTCCGCTTTTTCAGCTTCAAAGTCGCCAATTTTTTCGGCAATTTCTAATGCTAAGGCTTCGTTACCTTTTTCCAGTGCTTGGCCTGCATATGCTTCGTGCTCAGCAATTGATGCATCAACTGCGCTAATTTTACGCTTAGTTTGCATTTCTTTAGCCATTACTTCTGTAAGGCTCTTTTTAGCACGATTAAGTGCATTTTGCGCATCTGCTATTTCTTGTTCAAAAATACGAATGCCGTTTGCATCTACAATTGCTTCGCCCGCTTCACGCGCGCCGCCACGTACTGCTGTAAATAATTTTTTTAATATACTCATAATCTTAACTCCACTAACTAGTTACTAATCGTTTAAATACAAGGTCACGGCTTCTAGTGCGTCAATAGCGTTGTCAGCTAGTGTCACTAGTTCGTGGGTAATATCATCTAATGATGAATTTACCGACAGTGCACCAAAAATCGCGTATTTGTTATCGATTTTAGCAAATGCACTCAGTGGAATTGGCACGTTTAAACGTAGTAGTGTTTCGTTTAACTCGTTGCGTAATTCACTTTTTACTTCATCTTCGCCAAACAAGTAGCTAATACATAACAACTGCTCTTGTGTTTGCGTAACAAAAATTGGAAGCTCATCGTTTCCATCAACTATGACTTGTAAAACATCTTGCTCACCAGGGTTGGCAATCAAGAAAGACTCAAAGTTAGCGCCTTCTGTTTCAAAAGAAGCTAATTTTATTGAAAGTTCATTTAATTCCATGTCTCTGCCTTTTTGCTGTTTGACATATTATGTCTGAGTTAAGATTCGCATGGGCGACATATTATGTCAACCATGTTTTATTAATTTTTATACAATTCGCTTTCTATCTGCCACGCATTACGGTAGTAATCATATAGCTGACCCGAACCTAACCTATTGACCTCAATACTTTTAACTTGTTCAAAATACTGGTTAGGAAATACAAAGCTGGCTAATAAATATTCTTTACTTACCCACCTTGATGGCACCGGCATAGCGCTTATATTTTTAATTCGCCCACTGGCTGGTTGACCCATTTTAGTGGCTATTGTCCACCCCCATTGCCCAAACGAAGGAATATTTTGCTGGTACTGCTCAACATAATCAAAACCCGCCGCTTTTACCGTTTTAGCAATACTTAAAAATGCTTTTTTGGCATGATAAGGCGAGGTAGACTGCACAGCCATTGCGCCATCGGGAGCTAACAATTGACGTACATGGTTATAAAAATAGTCGCTGTACATTTTGTTTAAATCGGGGTGATTAGGGTCCGGTAAGTCAATTAAAATAGTGTCAAATTGCTTACCTTGATCAAGGAGCCTTTCAACCTCTAAAAACGCATCTCCCACAATAATATTGGCGCGTGGGTCTAACATCGATTGTTTATTTAGCGCTAATAACCGCTTACTTATAGACTCAGGCGCTGTAAAATCACCGTCTTTATGGCCAAATAAATTAAGCAGCTGTGCATCTAAATCAATTAACGTTACGTCGTTCACTGGCCACTTTAAAACATCTCTAAGGGCAAGCCCGTCGCCACCACCAATAATTAATACGCTATCGTGCCGGTTTGATGCGAGCATTGCCGGATACACCAGCATTGAATGATATATTTGCTCATCAATACTCGAGAACTGTAAACGCCCATTCAAATACAAGTCGGTAATAGGCGCTGGCTGGTTTTTACTTAAGCGCTCGGTTAATACTACATGCTGGTATTTAGTTGCTTGTGAGTAAATAACTTTATCTTTATAAAGTACATTACTTAAGCTGTTCATCCAGCTACTACCCATCACTAAAATAAAACCAAACAGTGCCAGTAATACTATATGGCAGATCAGTAGTGCCTTAGCAAAGCGCACATGAGCATGGTAGCGCCATAAAAAGGCGAGCCCTGCCAGTATATTAAAAAGAGCTGTCCACGCTGCAGCTTGCATTATAGGCATCGCCAGCATAATGCTTACCCAAATAGCCGCACCAATACCCGCGCCAATATAATCGGCACCATAAATAGTACCTGCATTGTTTTCTAAAAAACGCCCGTACACATGTTGGCGAATACGTGCAATAAGCGGTATTTCCATACCAATAAATAAACCCAGTACTAAACCAAACACATAAGGTAAAAAGCGTGACCACTCTTGCAGCTTTTGAAATACATAACCATTGAGCACAACATCTGGAGGTAAATTAAAAATACTAGAAAACAAATGAGGAAGTGAATAACTTACAGCAATTACACTGGCTATTGCCAGAATACAGCCCATGCCAACTAGGGCAATAATACTTTCAAGCCAAGCAAAGGCGGTAAAGGCATCTTTAAACCAACGGGCTAAAAATGCGCCTAAGCCCATGGCAACTATCATTGTGCCAATCATGGCATAGATAGCACTCTCTACAGAGCCCAGTACCCGCCCTGCGTAATGCGAAAGTAAGTATTCATAAATAAGGCCGCACCCAGCGAGTACGGCCATAACAGTTATTAGTAAAATATCGTGCCCAAGTAAACGTGATTTACTTGGGCTAGCTGTAGTTGATGACACTGATTATGCGCCTAGTAAGGTTGCCATAGTAATACCCACAGCAAAAGACACTGCAGCAGAAATAGCACCTACACCTACATTTTTCTGACGGTTAACTTCATCTGAAATATCACAACCTGATAAAATTATTTTGATGGTGATTAAATGCAAAATGATGAATGCCACTAAACTTACAATCGCGCTAATAGCCCAATAAAGCAGGCTAGCATTAATGTTATCGGCCGCATACGGTGCAATACCTGATGCCGCAGTAATAGCTAAGGCACTTCCTACTAAAAAACCTGCGTAGCGTATACCTACAGCTAAATTGCCATCAATAATGGCTTGTTGTAAACAATCACCGCTTTTATTTGTACGCTTAAATAATTGTACGCGGTATTGGCTTACAAGCAGTAGTGCAACACTGCCAATAATAAAGGCAGCAATAACGATAGGCAGCCCATGCCAACCCTCTGTTGCTACCCATAAAAGTGCAGAGCGAATCACAATAGCCACACTCACTACATGACCAAAATCGATAATAGAAGCCGTTACATTACCTTTTACAATTTCGTCGTGCAGGCTGACTTTGCGAAGCGCGACCTTGTCTTGAAAAAAGTGGCCTAATTTAATCAGTACAATGGCTAATACACCATAGCCTAGCATTTGCAGGGCTTCTTGCTGTAACGACGCAGCAAAGGCACCACTACTCACACCCGTTAATACAATGGCAAGTGCAACTAAGCCCGCCGCAAAGCTAATACCAAAAGCAAAGTTATCGCGCTCTGTTATTTCGTCATTTGCATGAAGGTTTGAAACCCAGCCCTTAATGTATTTTAGGCTTACAAATAACAACACTATAATTGCAAAATCAATCGCCAAAGCTTGTAGCGACCACGTAGTTATTCCATTAAATTCGTACATATTTCTAACTCCAACTTATTCTTTACTTACCACGGCTCACGCCACGAGAGGTTCTGCTACCGCTATTGCGCACCGATCCAGAGCTGTTGCTATAACTACTCGAACGCGAGTAACTACTGCGGCTTTTAGGCGGTGTATAACTACTGCGGCTTAAACCCGAGGCACCCGTTTTTTTGCTCGCATAAGGGCTAGTAAACTGTTTGCCTTGGCGTTGGTACGATTGACGCGTACGCGTTTCTAAAGCACTTTGCGTTTTAATTTGTTTAGGGCTTGAGTAACGATAGCGGCCGTAATCGTTGTAATAGCTATATTTACGGCGGCTGCTCCAACGTCCGTATTCAACACGGTCAAATACATCGCCTAAAATACGGTACATGCCATACCACTGCCAAAAGCTAATACCATTACTATTAGTTTGCCAGTTACCGTAATTAGGGTTGCCCACCAATTGATTACCTTCGCCTGCGCCCTCCGCTTCTTTACTAATAGCACCAACGCGCGCAAGGCTGCCCTTAGACATATCCGCTAGCATATTAATCGGGTCAGTTAACGCATCAGAAAACAGCGTAGGCTTAGCCGCCTCACGTAGTAAATCAATACTGTGTAGCGTATCTTCGTAGGGAGGAATTAAATAAGTGCCTTTAATATCTTTAAGTCGTTGTGTTAAACCACTGTAAAGGGCACCCTGCCTTGTAGCATCAAGGGTAATTACATCAACAACCTGACTAAGTTCTGGCTGTTGCTGTTTAAGGAGTTTGCCATATTCTTTAAGCAATACAGCATTACGTATAGTCCCATTATCAAGCGCAGTACCAAGCTGTGCAAGCTCAACATCTGCCTTTTTAATAGACTCTTGAATTGTTTGTTGTAGTTGCTCTTCTTTAGATTGACAACCCATAAGCACTGCAAACAAACAAAACAGGCTCATAAGTTTCCAAGCTTTTATATTCGACATTCATGTCACCTGATTTAATAAATAACCGCATTAGTCTTACACAGGTCACTTATTAAGCCAAGAATGAAAGTGCAACAAAATGATATAAACTAACTAAGCTAGTACCTTTTCAGTTAAAGGGTTAAATATAGGATTTAATAAAGGTATTTATATTTTATGAGAAACTAGTAAATAACTGGGAGTTATTATTTTGGTACTGCATCTATGAGTGTGGAAACATCATGGGGTGCTTAATCCGCGGAATTCGTGATACTCACCCACGCTACGATGAAATTGTGATATTACGTAAAGCAGGTATTTCACTTTTCTGCAGACGTAAAAAAACCCGTTACATCGCTGTAACGGGTTTCTCTTATTTGAAGCCTGGCAATGTCCTACTTTCACATAGCAAATGCTACACTATCATCGGCGCTGTTTCGTTTCACTACTGAGTTCGGCATGGGGT
>NZ_JAQREZ010000061.1:0-21966 GCF_028598715.1 Pseudoalteromonas sp. GABNS16E | reverse complement strand
AGCTAACTTATTACGCACTTCCGACGAGGCGGGAAGATAGATTTTACCCTCGAAGGGTCAAACCCAAACCAAGTAAATACCCCACCAAAAAGAAAAATACCAGTCAGCTTAACTGACTGGCATTAGGCTTAGGCCGCTTTTTTTGTATTTTGAACGCGCTAAATAAAGTATTTATCATTAACTAATTAAATGTAAAAAATAAAAATCATTTAAATTATTAATGTATTTATAAAAAAATATCATCTTAAAAACGCTGTGAAATAGATTCAATCCCTGTTTAAATATCCTCAACTTAAGAGCGTAGGCAAAGAGTCGTTTAAAGCGTACAATAAAGCCTCTAAAAAACACCATACACGTTGCCCTAGGAGACCCCAATGTTAGAACGTAGCATGAATATTTCGGATTTTGATCCAGAGTTATTTGACGCGATAAACAAAGAAACTGCTCGCCAAGAAGAGCACATTGAATTAATCGCATCAGAAAACTACTGTAGCCCACGCGTACTAGAAGCACAGGGTTCACAGCTTACAAACAAATACGCAGAAGGTTACCCGGGCAAACGTTACTATGGCGGTTGTGAGCACGTAGACGTTGTTGAACAACTTGCAATTGATCGTGCTAACGAGCTATTTGGTTCTGACTATGCAAACGTTCAGCCACATGCGGGTTCTCAAGCAAATGCAGCTGTTTTCTTAGCATTATTAGAAGCGGGCGACACTGTACTTGGTATGAGCTTAGCTCATGGTGGTCACTTAACGCACGGTTCACACGTAAGCTTCTCAGGTAAGCTATACAATGCAATCCAGTACGGGCTAGACGAAGCAACTGGCGAAATTGACTACGCACAGGTAGAAGCGCTAGCACTTGAGCACAAACCAAAAATGATTATTGGTGGTTTTTCTGCGTACTCAGGTATTGTTGATTGGGCTAAATTCCGTGAGATTGCTGATAAAGTAGGTGCTTACTTATTTGTTGATATGGCTCACGTTGCAGGTTTAATTGCAGCGGGTGTTTACCCAAGCCCAGTACCTCACGCGCATGTTGTAACAACAACAACACACAAAACTTTAGCAGGCCCTCGTGGTGGTTTAATTATTTCTGCTTGTGGCGACGAAGCAATTTACAAAAAGCTTAACAGCGCTGTTTTCCCAGGTGGCCAGGGTGGTCCTTTGTGTCACATTATTGCTGCAAAAGCAGTGGCATTTAAAGAAGCTCTACAACCAGAATTTAAAACATACCAAGCACAAGTAGTTAAAAATGCTCAAGCTATGGTTGCTGTTATGCAAGAGCGCGGTTACAAAATCGTATCTGATAAAACAGAAAACCACTTATTCTTACTTGATTTAATCGATAAAGATATCACAGGTAAAGATGCCGACGCAGCGCTTGGCAATGCAAACATTACTGTGAACAAAAACTCTGTACCAAACGATCCTCGCTCACCGTTTGTTACTTCTGGTTTACGTATTGGTTCACCTGCAATTACACGTCGTGGCTTTAAAGAAGCTGAATCGAAAGAACTTGCTGGCTGGATTTGTGACGTATTAGACAACATCAACGATGAGTCAGTACAAGCGCAAGTTAAAGAAAAAGTTAAAGCAATTTGTGCGAAACTACCTGTATACGCTTAATTGCATAAGCAGCAGTAATTTAGATCACAACAAGGGGCCTGTTTACCTTTCGAGGTTTAATTTGCAGTAGTATGTTTGGTTTTTAGGCAAGGCAGAGTCTATGCAGTGTGGTTACTCCACACAAATAGGCGATAACGCAGCATAAATGCCAAACATGCACTGCCCTCGGGTTCGTCCTAGGGGCGATTTACTCTTTGTTGCTCGGTTTTTACTTAGCCCACTAGGTTACAAACCTCGCGCCGCGATCAAATCACCCCTAGATAGAACAAATTTAACCCTGAAAGGCCAACAGGCCCTATTTTTTTGCTAAGATAAAAGGCCGCTAAATAGCGGCCTTTTTTGTTTTAAAACGGAAGTACCGAGTTATGCATTGCCCATTTTGTACCGCAAAAGATACTAAAGTTATTGATTCTCGCCTAGTCGGCGGAGGCCACCAAGTTCGCCGTCGTCGTGAATGTAACGAGTGTCACGAGCGATTTACTACCTTTGAAGGCGCCGAGTTAGTTATGCCACGTGTGATTAAACAAGATGGCAGCCGAGAACCCTTTAATGAAGATAAGCTACTCAATGGCCTTAATCGCGCCCTAGAAAAACGCCCTGTAAGTACAGAGCAAGTGGATGAAGTGGTTAATATTATTAAATCGCAGTTGCGTGCTACCGGCGAGCGAGAAATATCAAGTCACCTTGTGGGTGAGTGCATAATGGAGGCGCTTAAAAAGCTGGATAAAGTAGCCTATGTGAGGTTTGCCTCTGTGTATCGCTCGTTTGAAGATATACGCGAATTTGGTGAAGAAATTGCCCGTTTAGGGGAGTAATAATGCAAAACCAAACAACCTTTACTGCGCAAGATGAAATGTACATGGCACGTGCCATCGAGCTTGCAAAAAAAGGGCGATTTACAACCACCCCCAATCCTAATGTAGGGTGTGTTTTAGTTAAAGATAACCACATAATTGGTGAAGGGTTTCATCAATTAGCTGGGCAGGGACATGCTGAGGTTAATGCTCTTGCTGTAGCAGGTGAAAACGCAAAAGGCGCGACTGCGTATGTTACGCTTGAACCGTGTAGCCATTACGGACGCACTCCGCCGTGTGCAGAGGGTTTAAAAGCCGCAGGTGTAGTAAAAGTTATTGCAGCTATGGTCGACACCAACCCACAAGTAGCAGGTAAAGGGCTTAAAATACTCAGCGATGCCGGTATTGAGGTTGCATTTGGGCTTTTAGAGCCGCAAGCGCGGGCACTTAATTTAGGTTTTTTTAAGCGTATGGAGCAGGGACTTCCGTATGTTACGTGTAAAATGGCGGCCAGCATTGATGGTAAAACCGCGCTAAAAAATGGCCAAAGTAAGTGGATCACCGGCAGCGCTGCGCGACAAGATGTACAATTACACCGAGCACAAAGCTGCGCTATTTTAACGGGCGCGGATACGGTTATTACCGATGATGCTAAGCTAAATGTGAGGTTAAGCGAGTTGCCACAGGCTTTGCCTACTGAATTACCCCTACGCCAACCGGTGCGTGTTATAATTGACTCACAAAATAGGCTTACACCAGAGCTGGCAGTATTTAATATTGAAAGTGAAATAATAATTTTTACTACCAAGGTTGATAAATCAACGCAGTGGCCGCATTTTGTAAGGCATATAGAAGTGCCACAGCAAAATAACAAAGTTAATTTAACGTCTGTTTTAGCGCACCTTGCTAAGCTGCAATTTAATCATGTTTATTTAGAAGCGGGTGCTACACTTGCCGGTAAAATGACAGAGCTTAATTTAATAGACGAATATATATTTTATCTAGCGCCTAAACTAATGGGGTGCGATGCAAAAAGCTTAGTTAATTTTGCACCGCTGACAGATATGCAAAACACCGTTAATTTGACGTTTAAAGAGTGTGTGAAAATAGGCGATGATTTACGTATAACCGCCACAAAACACATTCCAATCACTTAATTAAAAGAGTAGGGCTATGTTTACTGGAATAATTGAAGCCACAGGCAAAATTGCGCTATTACAAAAAAAACAAGGCGATTTAGCCATTCGCATTCAAAGCGCTAATCTTGATATGAGCGATGTAAAGCTTGGCGATAGCATTGCCACTAATGGCGTATGTTTAACGGTAGTTGATAAGCACATTGATGGCTTTAGTGCCGACTTATCAAACGAAACTATCAGCTTAACTGGGTTTGCAAATTATAATATTGGCCAAACAGTTAACCTTGAAAAAGCCATGCAGCCGATTTCACGTTTAGGCGGGCATTTAGTGTCAGGTCATGTTGATGGCATTGCAACCATTACAGCCATCACTAGTAATGCGCGCGCTACAGAATATTGGCTAAGCACCGATGAAAACTTAATGAAGTACATTCCTTACAAAGGGTCTGTATGTATAGATGGTATAAGCCTGACAGTAAACGCTGTACAAGGTAATAAATTTAAATTAACCATAGTGCCGCACACAAGCGAGCAAACCACCATTGCTGATTTTAAAGTGGGCACACGCGTTAATTTAGAAGTCGACCAAATTGCACGTTATTTAGAGCGCCTTATTAAAGGGGCTGAGCAGCCGACTGGCTCAGATATTTCAATGAGCTTACTAGCTAAAGCTGGTTTTGTTAAATAACGACACTGATAACTTACACGAGCAAATTTATGAATTTACACAGCGCACAAGAAATCATCGACGACATTAAAGCCGGTAAAATGGTTATTTTAATGGATGACGAAGACAGAGAAAACGAAGGTGATTTAATCATTGCAGCAGAGCACATTAGCGCCGAAGCAATTAACTTTATGGCCACTCATGGCCGTGGCTTAATTTGTTTAACTATGACGCAAGAGCGATGTGAGCAGCTTGATTTACCGTTAATGGTTAAAAACAATGGCGCAGCGTTTTCTACTAACTTTACTATGTCGATTGAAGCTGCCAAAGGTGTAACAACGGGTATATCAGCAGCCGATAGAGCGCGTACAGTTCAAGCGGCAATTGCAAAGGGTGCTGTACCAAGCGATATTGTACAACCTGGGCATATTTTTCCTATTATGGCACAACCAGGTGGCGTGTTAACGCGCGCAGGCCACACCGAAGCTGGGTGTGATTTAGCACGTTTAGCCGGCCTTGAAGCTTCATCAGTTATTGTAGAAATCCTCAATGCCGATGGCACTATGGCGCGCCGCCCCGATTTAGAAGTATTTGCTAAAGAGCACGGTATTAAAATTGGCACAATTGCAGATTTAATTGAGTACCGAAACCTTAACGAAACCACCATAGAGCAAGTGGCTAAGTGTAAATTACCCACTGAGCACGGTGAGTTTGATTTAGTAACCTACAAAGATACGATTGACGGCCAGCTGCACTACGTATTGTTAAAAGGCGAAATTAAAGAGCAAGAACCAACGCTTGTGCGCGTGCACTTACAAAGCACCTTTAACGACATTTTACTTTCAGACAGAAGTGCGGACCGTAGCTGGGGGCTTTCTGATGCGATGGCTTACATTGCAAAAAATAACGGTGCACTGGTTATTTTAGGCAAACAAGAAAGCACCGAAGAGCTAGAAGCCACAGTAAAAGCGTTTGCTGCTGCCGATGCTGGCGAGAATGTTACGCCGCGTAAATTTAAAGGCACATCACGTACTGTTGGTGTGGGCTCGCAAATACTAGCTGATTTAGGTATTAAGCAAATGCGCTTAATGAGTCGCCCTAAAAAGTATCATGCACTTTCGGGCTTTCATTTAGAAGTGGTTGATTACGTTGAGCCACAATAAGGGCTCAGCTTTTAACTAGTCTATTTTTTTATTTTTATGGTATGATGCGCAGCAATTTTTGCGCAATCGCAACCGCTTGAACATATTTTTAGGGTTATCAAATGAAAATTATTGAAGGTAATAAGTACGCTCCAGGCAAAAAATTCGCTATTGTTATTTCTCGTTTTAACGATTTTATTGGTAGCAGCCTACTAGAAGGTGCTGTTGATGAGCTAAAGCGTACTGGTGGCGTAGCCGATGATGACATTACCGTTGTGTATGTACCCGGTGCAGTAGAGTTACCTTTAGCGGCAAAACGCATTGCGGCAAAAAAAGAGTATGATGCAATCATCGCATTAGGCGTAGTGATCAGAGGTGGTACACCACACTTTGACCTCGTTGCTGGCGAATCTAACAAAGGCCTTGCAAATGTATCGCTTGAGTATGATATCCCGGTTGCATTTGGCGTATTAACCACAGAAAGCATTGAACAAGCAATTGAACGCGCTGGTACCAAAATGGGTAACAAAGGCGGCGAAGCGGCATTAGGCGCGCTTGAAATGGTTAATGTGTTAGATAAAATTTAAGTTTAAGGAATTTTTGTGAAACCAGCAGCAAGACGTAAAGCACGTATCTTAGCACTTCAAGCCGTTTATTCTTGGCAATTAAGTGGCAATTTAATTGCCGATATCGAACAACAAATGTTGATCGAAAACGACGTGACTAAAATTGATGTTGAATACTTTAAAGATTTAGCGCGTGGCGTTGCCGTTAATTATAAGCAACTAGATGAAGCTGTATCTCCGCATTTAACACGTCCATTTGATGATTTAGATATGGTAGAGCGTGCAATTTTACGTTTAAGCGCGTATGAGCTTAAATTCCGTGAAGATGTGCCATACAAAGTAGCAATCAATGAAGGCATTGAGCTTGCTAAAATATTTGGCGCTGAAGACAGCCATAAATTTGTAAACGGTGTACTTGATAAAGCTGTTAAGCATTTACGCAAGTAATACTAACCTTGCTAAAGCGCTCTGCTAAAGAGCTTAGCTTTAACAGTTAGTACACGTTAAAAAGGAGAGCCGGCATAGGTCGGCTTTTTTGTGTATGAAGGAATTTGAATTAATAAACCGCTACTTTAAAGGTCGTGGTATAACTCGTCGTGATGTAAGCCTAGGAATAGGAGACGACTGTGCATTAGTTACCGTTCCGCAAAACTGCCAACTTGCAGTAACAACTGATACGCTTGTATCGGGTGTTCATTTTTTTGATGACATTTCTCCCCGAGCATTAGGACACCGAGCACTGGCCGTAAATCTTAGTGATTTAGCAGCCATGGGGGCTGAGCCTACTTGGGTGTCGGTGGCATTAACCCTACCAAATATTAACCAGCAGTGGATTGAAGAATTTACTGAGGGAATGCACGAAATTGCTGAGTACTTTAATGTACAAATAATTGGTGGCGATACTACGCAGGGCCCTTTAACAGTTACTATATGCGCTAAAGGCACTGTGCCAGAGGGCAAAGCTTTACGCCGTGCAGGTGCTAAAGTGGGCGACTGGGTATGTGTAACCGGCACGCTAGGTGATGCAGGCTTGGCTATTGAATCTCGCAAGCGTGGCCTAAGTATTGAGCCTGAGCACTTAAAGTACATAAATAGCCGCTTTGATTACCCCACTCCACGGGTGGCTGCAGGGCAAGTATTACGTGGCCTTGCTTCATCAGCTATTGATGTGTCTGATGGCCTTATGGCGGATTTAAGCCACATACTTGATATGTCACAAGTCAGCGCCAGTATAAATATTGAAAACATCCCAACCTCAGACGCTATGCGTTCAAGCCTGAGCTTTGAGGCGCAATTGCCGTATATTTTAGGCTATGGCGATGACTACGAATTACTTTTTACTGTCTCTGAAGATAATAAAAGCATGTTGGAGCTTAAATTACGTCAATACGGCGTAGAAGCAACGTGCATAGGGCAAATAAAAAGTGGCGAAGGGCACATTGAGCTTTTACACCACGGTGAAAAATTTAATTTTGAGCAACAGGGCTTTGAGCACTTTGCCAAGGAGCAGGTTTGACTAGCAAAAAACAGTTTAATTTAAAGCGCCCGCACCAGTTATTTGGCCTAGGGTTTGGCACTGGCCTTGCGCCTGTTGCGCCAGGCACCTTTGGTACATTTGCTGCTTTACCATTTATTTTTATGACCATGTATTTTCCGCTTTGGCTACAAATCGTGTTTGCCGTGGTTATTAGTATTTTTGGTATTTGGGCGTGTGGCAAAACCGCCGATGATTTAGGTGTGCACGACCACCCAGCTATAGTGTGGGATGAAGTTGCGGGTTATTACATTACGATGATAGGTGCAGCGCTTAGTTGGCAAACCTTACTTGTAGGCTTTTTATTATTTAGATTTTTTGATATTGCCAAACCTGGCCCGATCAAAACGCTCGATAAGCGAATGGACGGTGGCGTGGGTATAATGGCAGATGATGTACTTGCCGGTATTTTTTCGCTTATTTGTTTGCAAGCGTTAATAAAAGCAGGTTTACTACCCTTTTAATTTTTGTGTTTTATTTGTTTAACTAGGTGGCAGCGAAATGATGCGATTTTTACTGGTATGTGTACTTATGTTGTGTGCCATGCCAAGTTGGGCTTCTATTACTGATTACGTTGTTAAGCAATGGAATATCAAAGATGGCTTGCCCTCGCAATCGCTCAAAAGTGTTGTGCAAGATCAGCAAGGCTATATGTGGGTCGGAACGCAATTTGGTCTTAGTCGCTTTGACGGCACAACGTTCACTAATTACAACACACAAAATAGTCCTTTTTTGCCAAGCAATGGTATTAATAAACTGCTCATAGATAGTAATGGCTATCTGTGGGTGGGCACTAAAAGTGGCTTGGTGGTCATAAACCCGCAAACGCTTGCCGCACAAGAATTTAATATTAAAGGCCCAGTTAGAGACATATTAGAAGATGCCAAGGGCAGCATTTGGATTGCAGCTAATGGGCTTTATTATGTAGACCGCAACCAAGTTGATTTACGTGATAAAGCGAACGAACTCGTTCCTATTGTAAATGCCACTGTGATCACCCAAATAGTGGGGTCGGTTAGTCAAATGGCGCTTTCTCCAGAGGGGATTTGGCTTGTCAACGACCGTCATTTACTACGCTTAACTAAAAGCGCCTCTGATTTTTCAAAACTCAGGTTGGAGTTAACAGCTAAGGTGTCATTGCCTGAGCGGTTAGCACAAACCATTGTTCATGATCTGTCTTTTTTAAATGGTAATTTATATTTAGCCTCTGAACTGGGTGCTTACTTTTTAGATTTAGACGATGAACTAAGACCTTTTCCGCTGCCGAATGCGAATAACTCAGCTGTGTATAAATTTATGAGCGACACCAATGGTGGCTTATGGGTTTCTACGTATGGACGACTACTTTTTAGAGCTAAGTCGGGTGAGTGGCAATGGGTTGAGCCAAGTCAGCTAGATCAAAGTATTTGGTTTGCCGATATTTACCGCGATAGTCAAAATAATATTTGGCTTGCAAGTTTTAGCGAAGGCTTATGGCTTGCACACGAAGGGCGTATAGAACGCCACTCTGCTTTATCGCAAATGACAGAGGCCGTTATGGCAATCAGCCAAGCGCCCGATGGTAATTTATGGGTGGCAAATAAAAGCGGTATTGGTTATTTCGATTTAAATAAAAACTTTGTCAATAAAATACCCAGTGCGCAATTTGGCCGCGCAACAGTACACGACTTACAGTTTGATGGCTCGCGTTTATATATAGCGACCGGACGAGGGCTGTTTTTTTACGAGCAAGATAAACTATACAGCTTTCCTGGCAGAGCCCTGCGCGACAATCCGGTATTTGCTATTAGCCCATCAAGCAAAGGTGGTTTTTGGATAGGTACAGGGCGTGGCTTGTATAGGCTGAGTTATGGCGGGTTAACACCCTTTGCATACAATGCCTTTTTAGGCAGTAAATTTATAACGTATGTGCTCGATAAAGCAAACTTTGGTGTAATAGGGACCAGTAAAGGGGCGTATTACTTTACTGACCGCGGCATTGAAAAAATAGGTGACCAAACTTCGCTCGAAAGTGCATACATCACCAGCGTATTACATATAGATGGTGTAGGTATTTTAATTGGCTCGCTTAATGACGGCTTATTTTACAGAAGTTTACAAGGGCATTGGCGACAGTTAGATGCAGCCAACGGCTTACCTTATGGCTCTATTTTTAGCCTAGAGTATGACAAAACCTATAAGCGTGTATGGGTAAGTACCATGAAAGGTGTTTACCGTATGCCAGTAGCGCAATTTAAATCAGAGGTGTCGAGCTTAAAAGTGGAAGAGGTTATTTCTTCTTTTGATAGGCAGCTCGATGGTAAAGCAAGCCAGTGTTGTAACGGTTTAGGACACGATGCCGTTGCCATGACCGATTATTCAATTTGGTACCCAAGCTTACAAGGCATTGTAGAAATACCTAAAAATACCGAGCTATTTGGCTTAAATGTATTAAAGCCTAAAGTAGAAACACTAACCACACCACTGCGCGCGTTAACTACCGCAGCATTGGGCGAAAAGCCTTTACTAGATACTGATGAGCGCGACATAACGTTAAAGTACACCGCCATCGATTATTATGCGCCAAATAGTATTGAGTTTAGATATAAGTTAAGTGGGTTAGATAGTGATTGGCGCTATGCTAATGCACGCCGGGAAGCCATTTATACAAACTTACCGGCGGGATCATTTTTATTTGAGCTTGAGGCAAAACGCCAAGGCGAAGATTGGGACAGAGCGCAAACTGTCGAGTATGCATTTGTAGTACCGCAACGCTTTGACGAAACTATTTACTTTAGATTGCTAATCGTTAGTGGGTTTATTTTACTGTTTTACTTTATTTTTTGGGTATTTAGAGCGCAAGAGCGCCGCAAGCAAGAAGTACTCGAAGCCCTAGTTACAGAGCGTACATTAGAGCTGCGCCAAGCTAACGATAAATTAGGCCAAGTAAACTCACAGCTTAAACTAGTTAGTCACTCAGATGAGCTTACAGGGCTACGTAGTCGTCGCTTTTTGTTTGATCAGCTCCCTAAAGATATTGAGCACTTCCAACGTAATGCACAGTCTTTACAAGCGCAAGGTAAGTCACTTGTACTGCTTATTATCAACTTTGATAACTTTAGCCGTATAAACGATGCATATGGCCCAATAGCAGGAGATAGCTGCTTACAACAAATGGCAGCATTACTTAATTCACGTACCCAAGGCTCTGACTATGTAGCACGCTGGAGTGGGGATGAGTTTTTATTATTGCTACGCGATTTTAAGTGCAACATGATTGACAGCTATGCCTCTGATTTATGCCAAGCAATCGCATTAAATTCGTTTCAATTACCAAACGGTAAAACAACCAATATTACGGCTTCATTGGGATGGTCTTTTTACCCACTGCCACTTTTAGGTGGGCAAGTAATAAGCTGGGAGACGTCGATAAACTTAGCCGATATAGCGCTTCATCAGGTTAAAAAACGTGGTGGTGACGGTGTCGCAAATATTACGTTTGATAAACAGTTAGATGCGTTTGAGTTTGAGCAAAATTCGAATGTTGATCAGCAGCTGGGTATTTTACAAAGTAATGGCTTAGCAGATATTAAAGTGTGGATGCGATAAAGTTAAATCGATACCTTTTATATGCGTGTTGGCTATTGATAGTTAAACCAAACGTATGAAGTAATGAGAAAGCTAAGCTGTAAAAGGCATAGGTAAAAAAAAGGAGCTTAAAAGCTCCTTTTTTTATTTAATTAAGCGATAAACGGTTTTATTGAATTTAAAATGCCTTGTTCGCCTAAACCCATTTCATCGTGCATTTGCGCTTGTGTGCCGTGCTTAATAAATTCATCAGGAATACCTAAGTTAAGCACTTTTAGGTTGGCTTTTTGCGCTGCTAAATATTCATTAACCGCTGAGCCTGCGCCACCACAAATAGCGTTGTCTTCAAGCGTTACTATTACATCATGAGTTTGGCTAAGCTCATCTAATAAACTTGTATCAAGTGGCTTAATAAAGCGCATATTAACTAGCGTTGCACCTAGCTCACTTGCAGCAAGTTGCGCGTTTTCAAGCAAAGTACCAAAGGATAAAATAGCAATTTTAGCGCCTTGTTTAATGGTATTGGCTTTGCCTATTTCTAGTAGCGTCATTTCGCTTTGAATATCGGCAGTACCGGCACTACCACGAGGGTAGCGAACTGCTACAGGGCAATTAGCCTTATAACCGGTATAAAGCATATGGCGGCACTCGTTAGTATCACTTGGGGCCATAATAACCATGTTTGGAATACAGCGCATAAAGCTTAAGTCGTACGCACCTTGGTGTGTTTCGCCGTCGGCGCCTACAATACCAGCGCGGTCTATAGCAAAAAGCACAGGTAAGTTTTGCAGTGCAACATCATGGATAAGTTGATCATACGCCCGTTGTAAAAAGCTCGAGTAAATAGCTACAACGGGTTTTAACCCTTCACAGGCAAAACCGGCGGCCAATGTGACAGCGTGCTGCTCTGCTATGGCTACATCAAAATACTGCTCTGGGTGTTCTTTTGAAAAACGCACCATACCTGAGCCTTCACGCATTGCCGGCGTAATAGCCATTAATTTTTTATCTTGCTCGGCCATATCACATAACCAATCACCAAACACCTTAGAGAAAGTGGCGGCGCCAGGTTTAGATTTAGGTAAGCTTGATGTATTAGGGTCAAACTTTGGCACACCGTGATAGCCAATAGGATCAGCTTCTGCGGGTTTATAGCCTTTTCCTTTTTGGGTTTTTATATGTAAAAGCTGAGGCCCTTTTAAATTACGCATATTACGCAGTGTATCTACGAGCATATTTACATCGTGGCCATCAATTGGGCCAATGTAATTAAGACCTAGTTCTTCAAAGAAGGTACCTGGAATAACCATTCCTTTTAGGTGCTCTTCTACTTTACTGGCAAGCTCTTTAACAGGAGGCACGCCAGAGAGTAACTTTTTACTGCCTTCGCGAATATTTGTGTAAAAGCTGCCAGATAAAATACGCGCAAAGTGATTAGTTAACGCACCGACGTTTTCAGAAATCGACATTTCATTATCATTTAAAATGATTAACATGTCAGATTTTACATCGCCTAAGTGGTTCATGGCTTCAAATGCCATACCTGCTGTAATGGCACCATCGCCTATAACGGCAACAGTTTTGCGGCCCTTTCCTTCTTTTTGAGCCGCAATAGACATACCAAGTGCTGCCGAAATAGAGGTACTTGAATGGCCTACGCTAAAGGTATCGTATTGGCTTTCTTCACGAAAAGGGAATGGATGTAATCCGTCTTTTTGGCGAATTGTATGCATTAAATCGCGTCGCCCCGTTAAAATTTTATGCGGGTACGCTTGATGGCCTACATCCCATACAAGGCGATCTTCTGGTGTGTTATACACATAATGTAGAGCAACGGTAAGCTCAACAGTTCCTAAACCAGACGCTAAATGGCCGCTACTTTGCGAAACAGAGTTGAGTAAATAGTCTCGTAACTCGTTGCTAAACGCAGGGAGTTTATCTTGCGCTATATCGCGTAAGTGGGCTGGTTCGTCAACCAAGTTAAGTAATGGATACTTGCTACTATCAAGTGTCATGGTATTTATTTTATCCTTCGCTAACACCGGTGCTAACTTATTAGTTGTTACCGCTGTTGAGTAATAATGTCAGTGCTAAATGGCAATACGTATATGTAACACTCAATGGTCACGTTTAATCAGGTAGTTTGCCAGCGCCGCTAGAATAGAGGTATCAGCATCTATTTTGTTTAATGCTTGATGCGCTTGCTCTATTAAATTTTGCGCCATTTGCTTGGCACCTTGCATACCTAATAGGGCCGGATAAGTTGCTTTATTAGCAGCTAAATCAGAGCCTTGTGGCTTACCTAAAGTAAATGTGTCACCTTCAACATCTAAAATGTCGTCGTGCACTTGAAATGCCAGCCCTATAGCATACCCAAAAACACGTAAGTTTTCTAAGGTTTGTTTGTCTGCTTTTTCGCTACATAATGCACCCAATGTAATGGCACAGTTGATTAAGGCACCCGTTTTTAATTTATGAATTCGTTCAAGCTGTTGTACTGTAATCACTTTATCTGTGGCTGCAATATCTAGCCCTTGCCCGCCGACCATGCCTTCAAGCCCCGATGCTTTAGCCAGTGCGCTGATCATTTTTACTTGTGTTGACGCGCTGCAGGTAAAATTGTGAGCCGAGATAAGCTCAAAGGCTAATGTTTGTAGTGCATCGCCTGCTAAAATTGCATGCGCATCGTCAAACTCTATATGGCAAGTTGGGCGTCCACGGCGAAGGTCGTCATCATCCATGGCTGGTAAATCATCGTGCACCAACGAGTAGCTATGAATACACTCAATAGCAGCAGCAAGAATATCTAAATCTTGCTTATTAGCTCCGAGCATTTCACCACTTGCGTAGACTAAAAAGGGGCGTAAACGCTTGCCACCGTTAAATAAGCCGTACTGCGTGGCTTCTTTTACTGTGTGTGCGGTATCAAGGGGTTGATCAAAGTACTGTTGCAGGGTCTTTACGACATCTTGTTGAGCACATTCTATTTTTTCTTGTATGCTCACGGTTATTCCATATCGTTGTTAAATGAAGTAAGCGCTGCTTTTTCGTCATTACCCATCAAAATAGACACTTTTTGTTCTGCTTGTTGTAACTTACCCGTTGAGGCGTTAGCTAAGGCTATACCACGCTCAAATTGCTTTAACGACTGCTCAAGCGATAAATCACCTTGTTCCATTTCACCGACAATGGTTGATAGTTCTTCGAGTGCTTGTTCAAAACTTAGGTTTTCAGGTTTTTTAGTCGCCATGTTTAATTTCAGCCAGCATGATAAATTTAGGAGCCAATTTTAGGGGGAATGCTAAACTAGGTCAAAGGATGATCGTTGTTTTTTGAGTTATATCAGTTTAAATCGTATTTTTACCAAGTATAAGATGCGTATTAGTGCTCACTGTGTACAATAAAATTAATCAGTCGCTAGGCGAGTAGGGTATCTTGATCTAAAATTAGGCCAAACACAGTGTTTTACACTTTTTTCAAAAATGGCTTAAGTATTTCAGTATCTTGCCGATAAGCAGTTAATAATAAAAGTTTGAATAACAAAGTATAATACTTTGGAGGAAATGTGGATTTAGCAACCATAATTGGGATCCTTGGCGCAATTGGTTTAATTGTCATGTCCATGTTTATGAGTAGTAGCGGTGAAATGGGGATGTTTGCCGATGCGCCTTCTAGTGTAATTGTATTTGGTGGCTCACTATTTATTGTGTTATCAAACTTTACCTTGTCGCAGTTTTTGGGCATAGGTAAGGTTGTTGGTAAAGCATTTATGTTTAAAATCGAATCGCCAGAAGAGCTGATTGAAAAAGCAGTAGAACTTGCTGATTCGGCCCGTAAAGGGGGGTTTTTAGCCCTCGAAGAAGCCGAAATACCAAATCCTTTTATGCGCAAAGGTGTAGATATGCTCGTTGATGGCCACGATGCTGATGTAGTTCGTGCCACGCTTCAAAAAGACATTTTTTTAACCACAACTCGTCACGAACTAGGCGCCGGTTTATTTAAGTCACTTGCCGATATAGCCCCAGCAATGGGTATGATAGGAACGTTAATAGGCTTAGTTGCTATGTTATCTAACATGGATGACCCTAAAGCCATCGGCCCCGCGATGGCGGTGGCATTATTAACTACTTTATATGGTGCATTTTTAGCAAATGTAGTGGCTATTCCTATTCAGGTAAAATTGGAGCTTCGTAAAGACGAAGAAGCCATGAATCAGCGTCTAATACTGGATGCTATTTTAGGTATTCAAGATGGCCAAAACCCGAAAGTAATTGAAGGTATACTGAAAAACTACCTTGCTGAGTCTAAGCGCAAAGTAGATACCGAGGAGTAACCATGTCTGATCAAGAGTGCAAATGCCCACCCCCAGGTCTGCCTGCTTGGATGGGAACATTTGCCGACTTAATGTCGCTTTTAATGTGCTTTTTTGTACTTTTGCTCGCGTTTTCAGAAATGGATGTACTTAAATTTAAGCAAATAGCAGGCTCGATGAAGTTTGCATTTGGTGTGCAAAACAAAATAGAAGTAAAAGATATCCCTAAAGGGACCTCGGTTATTGCTATGGAATTTACCCCTGGTAAGCCTGAACCTACCCCGATAGAAACCATTCAGCAACAAACCGTTGAAATGACCCAGCAAATGTTAGAGTTTCAAGCGGGTGATGAAAGCTCTGCTGGTGGTAGACAAGAGCAACGTGGCGATAAACGTGGTGGCGAGTCACGTAGTACATCGCAGCAGCAATCTTCAGAGCAAGCAACTTCAGCCGCCGATCAAGAACAAACTAACGAGTTAGTTAAAAAAATAGCGCAACAGCTCGAAAAACAAATTATCGACGGTGCAATCGAGCTTGAATCTTTAGGGCAGCAAATCATTATTCGTATCCGTGAAAATGGATCATTTCCCTCTGGCAGTGCTTTTTTACAACCTAAGTTTAAGCCCATAATTCAAGATATTGGTGAGTTATTAAAAGATGTGCCTGGTGAAATTACGGTATCGGGTCACACCGATGATTTTCAGGTTTCTAACGAGTTGTATATTAATAACTGGGACTTATCGTCAAAGCGTGCTGTAGCAGTAGCAAGCGAATTACAAACGGTACAAGGGTTTGATAAAAACCGCATGATGGTAGTAGGGCGTGCTGATACTCGTCCACTTGTTCCGAATGATTCAAACGAAGATAGGCGTAGAAATCGCCGAGTAGAAATATCAATCTTACAAGGTAAGGCTAAAGAGTCAGACCCTATTGATGTGCGCTAGGCTAGTAGCGGGCGCTAATTTCTCTAATTAAGTTTCTTTTTAAGGTACTTAATCACCTAAGTATCTTGGCAAGTTCATTATTTTAGCTTAAAGTACATTTCCTTAACATATGTAATGGATGTGCTGTGAAAGTTATAATTAAATATTGTGATATGCCAGGTAATGGTGATGGTACCGACGACGATACAAAAGAAAAATAAGGTAAAACATTTTGCCTGATTGGTTTTTGTATTTCGTTAGTATTTTAAGTAAAAGCTGGGTCTTTATGCTAAGCCCGGCTCTTTTAATATTTTTTATATTTAAAGATTACTTAGCCTTTAGGTTTGCATTACTGACCGTCGCTTTTTTCTTTTTTGGGGGGATAACAGCCTCTAGCTTGAGAGAGTTTGACGATATTTATATCTATCGTTATTTAGTATGGGCGGCTACCGATATTATATGGATGGCGTTAATAGCTTATTGGGGAATAAAAGATAAAGTTTATTTATGGCAATGCGTTATTGGTCAGTTAGTGGTTATTGGTGCACCTATATTACAATTATTCAGATTAGTTGACCGTCACCTTTGGGATTTAGCGTACAGCACCATTATTTACAAAACGTTAATGCCCTTTATCAACATTGGCACCGTCATAGTGTGTTATTTACCTTTAATTATGCTTTTCGCTAAAAAAAAGTAATACCCCCTCAAAAATAGAAAGCGCTCCACCTTCTAAATAGCTGTGCTAAACTACTGTTCATATAAACAGTTAATGAGCAACTCCCATGAAACTCTATATCGCAGAAAAGCCATCACTTGGCAGAGCTATTGCTGATGCATTGCCAAAACCACATAAAAAACACGATGGTTATATAGAAGTGGCTAATGGTGACTGTGTCTCGTGGTGTATAGGGCACTTACTTGAGCAAGCTGAGCCTGATGATTATGATGCGCGTTTTAAAAAGTGGCAATTTGAACACCTCCCCATAGTGCCACAGCAATGGCAGCTCAAGGCAAAAACGAAAACGCGTAAGCAATTAACTATTCTAAAAAAGCTAATTAAGCAGGCATCAGTACTCGTGCATGCGGGCGATCCCGATCGCGAAGGTCAATTATTGGTTGATGAAGTCATAGAGCAAGCCAAAATAAGTAAAACCAAAAAGCAAAGCATTCAGCGTTTACTTATAAGTGATTTAAATTTAGCGGCAGTAAAAAAAGCGCTTACTACTATGCGTTCAAATCGTGAATTTATTCCGCTTAGTGTGTCGGCGCTTGCGCGTTCACGTGCAGATTGGCTATTTGGTATGAACCTTACGCGTGCTTATACGCTGGCGGGACAAAAAGCAGGCTTTGGCAATGTGTTGTCGGTGGGTCGCGTACAAACCCCAATTTTAGGTTTAGTGGTTAACCGGGATAACGAAATAGCTAACTTTGTGTCAAAACCATTTTATGAAGTGTTGGCGCATTTAATAACCCCTGAGCAGCAAAGCTTTGTGGCCAAGTGGGTACCAAGCAAAGCCTGCGAGCCGTACCAAGATGAAGAGGGCCGCGTTTTAAATAATGCATTAGCCGAAAACGTCGCCTCGCGAATAGCCAATCAACCAGGCGAGGTTACAGCACTTGAACAAAAACAAAAAAAACAAAGCGCGCCGCTGCCTTATAATTTATCGGCACTGCAAATAGATGCTGCAAAGGCATTTGGTATGGCTGCCCAGCAAGTACTCGATATTTGCCAAACGCTCTATGAGCGTCATAAGTTAATTACTTACCCTCGTTCTGATAATCGTTATTTGCCTAAAGAGCATCATGTAGATGCGCCTGAAATTTTAAAAGCAATTGCAGCTAATGGCGGTCAAAACACTGAGTTTGTGAATGGGGCAGACGCTAAAAAACGCAGCAAATGTTTTAACGATGCAAAAGTGGCTGCACACCATGCAATTGTACCTACCGCTAAACAACTAAAAACAGCGACCTTGGCGCCTGATGAAGTAAAAGTATATCAACTTATTAGCAGGCATTACCTAATTCAGTTTTACCCCGATTATATTTATAACGAAACTAAAGTAGAGGTAACAATTGCGGGAGGTTTATTTAAAGCCAATGCAAAGCAAGATGTAAGCTTAGGATTTAAGGTATTAATGGGCAAAGCCGAGCTAAAAGATGAAGCAACCTTGCCTCATTTAACAAAAGGCATGGCGCTTAACTGCACTAAAGGTGAAGTGGTAGAAAAACACACTACGCCACCGTCTCATTTTACTGATGCAACATTGCTAAGTGCCATGACCGGCATTAGTCGTTATGTAAAAGATTCACAAATTAAAAAAATACTCAAAGAGACCGATGGGCTAGGAACAGAGGCAACCCGCGCAGGCATTATTGAATTATTATTTAGGCGTCGTTTTTTAAAGCGCGAAGGTAAATCAATTAAAGCAACACAAACAGGCTTGGCACTTATTAGTGTTTTACCAGAGGGCTTAGCTAGCCCCGATTTGACCGCTAAATGGGAGGCGAGTTTAGGCAATATTGCTCAACAAGCAATGAGCTACCAACAATTTTTACAGCCACTGCTGGTGGAGCTTGAAGGTTTTGTACAGCAAGCAGCTAGTTGTGATAGCCATGTATTTTCAAAGCTACCTAAAACACCGCCTAAAAAGCGCTTTGCTAAGGGTGGTAAAAAAGCATCATTTAAAAAATCAAATTATAGAAAGAGCTCAGCAACCACTTAATCGCTGAGCTCTCAAATACGGCTTATTTTTCATTAAATAATGCGACTGCAGCGTTACTCATGGCTTTTATACCGGTCGGTAATGCTACTTTATAATCTGGCGCAAATTTACTTGAGTGTAATGAAGGAAGTGTTTGGTTACTTTTCATCGCATTTGTATATTGCTGCTGGTTTACTCCACCTAACCAAAATAACGTAATAGGAATGTTTTCATCAGTTCTACCGTACAGTCCAAAATCTTCACCAGCCATAACCGCTTTTGTCTCAAGTACATTAGTTTCGCCAATTGCATCAGCAATAGCACTCCTAACAATATTAGTTTGCTGAGGGTTATTGTAAGTAGATGGAATAGATTCATCTTCATGAACGTGAACAACAGGGTAGTGTGACTCAGTAAGGCCAGCACTTTGAGCAATACCCGCTGTAATACGTTTTATAGCAGCTATTTGCGCCGTACGTACCTCTGGGTTGTAGCTTCTAAGTGTAAGTTGTAGTTTTACTTCATCTGAAATCACATTATGCTTTGAGCCACCATGAATAGAGCCCACAGTCACAACAGAAGGCTCAAGTGGAGAAAGCTCGCGGCTTGTGATTGTTTGTAATGCTAATACCGTACGCGCCGCAATAACTACAGGGTCTACGGTAGTGTGCGGGTAGGCGCCGTGTCCGCCTTTACCTTTTATAGTTATATCTACCGAATCAACACTTGCCATGGTGTATTCATTTTTCATTGATACCTTACCCGCAGGCACGCTGGCACTAACATGCAGCGCCATAACATGATCAGGCTTAGCATATTTACTAAATAAGCCTTCACTTAACATGGCTTTTGCTCCACCGCCAACTTCTTCTGCAGGTTGTGCAACCATCATTAACGTTCCTTGCCACTTATCTTTATGGGCAATAAGTTGCTCAGCAGTACCAATAAACGAGCTCATATGTATATCGTGGCCACAGCCATGCATTACACCTACTTTATTCCCATGCTCATTGGTCACTTGTACTTTAGATGCATAAGGTTTACCTGTTTGCTCTGTGATTGGTAGGCCATCGGTATCAGTACGAATCATTATTGTAGGGCCGGTGCCATTTTTATAAATCCCTACCACACCGTAGCCGCCCACATTATCTGTTACGTCAAACCCAAGGTTTGTTAATTGCGATGCTATTTTTTGGCCAGTTTCTTGTTCGTGATATGAAAGCTCTGGAGATTGATGTAAGTCGAGGTAAAACTTTTCAATAGCTGGCATACTCTTAGTTAAATCTAAGTTTAGTGACTTAGCGTAAGTGAGTGGGCTTGCTATCATAAATGCTGCAGCTAGATAGGTGATTTTCATGTTTTCCCTCATTATTTGAAAGTATTTAATACTTGTATTTATTATGTTCGTCTCCATATAAAAACCTAAATAAATGAATATGGCAATTAATTCAATGAGCAACATAGTTAGTATCAACGCACAAAACCTTCAGCAAGTACTCGGTGAAACATCACAACAAAAGTTGGTGCTGCTTAACTTCCACTCGCCACAAAGTCCTGAGTGTATTAGCCAAATCGGTATATTAGAAAATTTAGCTACGCAATATAAAGACCATATTGTAGTGGCTAATCTTGATTGTGACGCAGAACAAGCACTCGCCTCGCAATTAGCGCAGCAGGTTGGCTTGCAAACATTACCTACACTTGTGTTGTTAAAAGATTCAGCTCCAGTAGATTTATTAGCGGGTGCACAAACAGACGCGCAAATTCGCGAAGCCCTGAGTAAGCATTTACCAGCGCAACAGGACCTACTTCTTGAACAAGCAAAACAAGCATTATTAAAGTCGGACCTAAATGCTGCATTTAATTACGCAAAGCAAGCGTATGAAATAGACAGTGCAAACGCACGTATAAAGCTTGTGTTAGCCGATATATGCATTCAAATACACAAGTTAGATGATGCTCAAGCACTCATTGATACCATTGACGCCCAAGAGCAAGATGCTTATTTTCATAATATAAAAGCTAAATGCGAAGCGGCGCTAGAAGCTACCGACTCGCCAGAGATAAAAGAAAAGCAATCTCAAGTAGAAAAGTACCCAAATGACTTAGACCTGAAAATAGAGCTAAGCCAACTGCTAAATGATGCAGGACGAAAAGAAGAAGCACTCGAAACACTGTTCAGCGTACTTAAAAAGGATCTTAACTTTAATGACGCTAAAGCAAGCTTTTTAGCAATTATCGCTTCTCTAGCAGATGGAGATGCACTTGCAGCAAAATACAGAAGAAAGCTTTATAGTATTTTGTATTAATACGCTCAGTTAATAAATTAACTTAAAAGCACCTTATAGGTGCTTTTTGCGTTTTATACATCGTTATATTTAAAACAAACTGGGCTTTGCATATAGGTTTAGTTTGTTTTTTGTACTGCTTTTGGCTCTTTAGAGTGAAAAATACACGAAAGAGCTTTTATTTATAGTTTTTATTAAAAAACGCTTGCGTAAAAATCCGTTCTCCCTATAATGCGACCCCATTGAGACGGCAGAGCAGGCAACGCTTAGCGAGGCCAGAGTCAATCAGTGAGTTGAGTAAAACTTAGTTTTAAAAACTTTCAAGTTTAACAAAATTAAGTGTTGACAAAAAAATAGGAAAGCGTAAGATTCGCAGCCCTAGTGAGATAAAGTTTAACGCTTTAATCGCAACGTTCTTTAACAATATAAAGCAATCATCTGTGTGGGCACTCGTACAGATTGAGTTCTAACAGCCAAGCTTAGTTTGCTAAGTGAGGCAAACAAATTTAGAGTCTCAATTGAAACTGAGTGACCAACAGCAATAACTTACTTAGGTTTTACTTAAGAAAAGAATTGCAGCACAGTCAATTCAATATCGAAAGATATTAAATAAATTCAGAATTCATTGAGCTGTCGAAAGACACAAAACTTTTTAATTGAAGAGTTTGATCATGGCTCAGATTGAACGCTGGCGGCAG
>NZ_JAQREZ010000060.1:0-22416 GCF_028598715.1 Pseudoalteromonas sp. GABNS16E | reverse complement strand
TCTAGTATTCAAAAACAAGAACACTAACAAACATGTAAAAAAGAGACCGACAGTTTCCCTTGGTAATTAGCAATTACGACAGAATTGCTTGGTAATTAAGATACGACAAAGTCGCTTGGTGTTAACACAAATCACAGTACACGTTTTTAAATATTCTGACTAAACTAATTAATTAAACCATTAATTAGGATAAGGAATGTCGCTAGCTCGAATCTATTCTCGTGCCCAAGTGGGTATAAACGCCCCCGAGGTTATTGTAGAAGTACACCTAGGTAATGGTTTACCGGCATTTAATATTGTTGGGCTGCCAGAGGCCTCAGTTAAAGAATCAAAAGACAGGGTGCGTAGCGCCCTAGAAAACTCTCAATTTGGTTTTCCTGATCAACGTATTACCGTAAATTTAGCCCCTGCCGATTTACCTAAAGATGGCGGGCGTTTTGACTTAGCCATTGCCGTAGGTATTTTAGTGGCCTCGGGGCAGGTAGTGTGTCCAGATATACATAAATATGAATTTTACGGTGAGCTTGCCCTTAATGGTGAAGTGCGGGGAGTTAATGCCATTTTGCCTTCTGTACTTGCTGCAAAAGAGCAAAACCGTTGCTGCTTTTTACCTTTTACCAACGATAGCCTCGCAAGTTTGGTGAACGGCGTTAAGCGTAAAGCGGTTAACTCGTTACAAGAAGTATGGGGGGATTTATTAAATCAGCAGCCGCTACCTTTAAATATTGAATACCCAGACTGCGCCCAGTCTCCCGACTTTTTACTCGATTTAAGTGATGTTAAAGGCCAACCCGGTGCTAAGCGAGTGCTAGAAATAGCCGCCGCTGGAGGCCATAACCTACTTTTTTTAGGTCCACCTGGCACGGGTAAATCTATGCTAGCGCAGCGTATGGCGACGATAATGCCAACCATGTCAGACGATGAGGCAATATCAACGGCTGCACTGTATTCTATTATTGGCCAATCAATTGATTTAAATAATTGGCGCCAACGACCTTTTCGAAACCCACACCACACTTGCTCGGCAGTCGCTTTAGTTGGTGGCTCTTCAAACCCTAAACCGGGTGAAATTTCACTTGCGCATAACGGGGTGTTATTTTTGGACGAGCTTCCAGAATTTGAACGTAAGGTACTTGATTCGCTGCGTGAACCCATGGAAACCGGCTCGGTGGTTATTTCGCGGGCAGCAAGGCAAATGGAGTTTCCGGCGCAGTTTCAGCTTATAGCCGCACTAAACCCAAGCCCTACAGGGTGTCATAATGATAAGCGAGCAACACCTGACCAAGTGATGCGCTATTTATCGCGCGTATCAGGCCCGTTTATAGACCGTATCGATTTACAAATAGAGCTGCCGCGACTAACCAGTGTTGAGCTACAAAGTACCGAGCCTGAAGAAACCAGCGCCCAAGTAAGAGCCCGAGTAGAAGCGGCCTACAGTGCACAGCTAAAGCGCCAAGGTAAGGTTAATGCACGATTAAATAATAAAGAAATGAATATACATTGCACTTTAGCCCCTGCTGAGTTGCAGTTTTTAGCACGCGCTAGCGAAAAGCTGTCGTTATCGCCGCGCTCATACCATAGGGTTATTAAAGTGGCGCGTACTATTAGTGATTTAAAAGGTGCAGAGCATATTAGTTTAGAAGAGCTAAAAGAGGCGCTAAATTATCGTGCTTTTGAGCGGTTACTAGCGCAGTTAACTAAATAAACTAAACGCTACTGGAAATAATACCGAACCGCAACAATGCTTAATTATTTTAAGGTGCTAAGCTCGGTGCTTGCTGCGTTTTTCTGCGTTTAAAATTTTAATGCGCTAAATTGAGAGCATATAACCTTTACCGCGCACGGTTACAATGCGTTTTTGGTCTTTTTCATCGTATAGTTTTTTACGCAAACGGCCAATTAAAACATCCACAGTACGGTCATTCGGGCTCCAATCTGGTTGGCCTATTTCTTCTGATATTTTTTCTCGCGAGGTTGCTTTGCCTGCGTTGCTAATTAAACAAATTAGCACTTTGTGCTCGGCTTCGGTTAAGCGCGATTCAATACCTGATGAGGTAATTAATGTACGGTTATCGGGATGGAGCTTAAAGTCGGCGTATTCTATAAACTCTTCGCTTTCATCATCGTCTTGATTAATTGCAATACGTTTATAAAGTGCGCGCATGCGCAGCTCAAGTTCTAATAAATCAACAGGCTTACAAATATAGTCATCAGCACCTTGTGCAAGCCCTGCAATACGATCGGCTTGAGAGTCGCGGCTAGATAAAACAATCACGCCAATATCGGTCAAAGTGTTGAGCTCTTTGGCAAGCTGCAACCCATCACGCTTGGGTAATACAATATCAATAATGGCAAGAGAAATAGCACTGCGCAGGTTTACGCGTTGCCTAACTATGTTTAGGGCATCGGCACCTGTGGGGTCTATTTCTATCGAAAATTCGGTGTCTGTAAAGTGATTTTGGATGCGCTTAACGAGTAGCTCGTCGTCTTCAACCAATAAAACGTTAATTGCCATAGGACTTATTTTTGTATATTTATAGCTCTGTATGGTAGCACCAATCGTTAAATGCTGAGAAGGGGGCGGTGTAACTTTTCGGTAACTTTATGTTTCAGATATAAAAGGCGGCTTACCTAAGGTTGCTGTTTATGTGAGTAAGCTCAGCACATTTAGCTAAAAATGTGCTGAGCGCTGTGTTACTTATCTGAATACATTGCGTCCCACCACTGTGGTTCGCCTTTTAGTTGTTTATCAAAATAAGCAAGCATGGTGTTCCACCAATCAAAGCGTTTATCACGAGCAAAAATTTGATGGTCGGCGCCTTTATATTCAATAAGCTCTACGTCTTTATTTAAAAGCTTTAAGGCGGTATACATGGTTAAGCTTTCACCAACAGGTACATTGGTATCGCTATCGCCGTGTAACAGTAGTAAAGGGGTCGTTACTTTATCGGCATGAAATACAGGGCTGTGATCGCTATAAAGCGAAGCGTTATTCCACGGAAAGCTATTTTTTGATGCTTCGCCTGAGTATAAATACCCCCACCAACCTTCGCCCCAATACGAGGTTAAGTTTGATATACCCGCATGCGCAATAGATGCACTAAACATGTCTGTTTTGGTGGCAAGTAGCATGGTCATGAAGCCTCCGTATGAGGCGCCTAAATTACCCACTTTTTTGCTATCAACAAAATCGTATTTTTTTAAAAAGGCGTGTGTACCTTGCATTATATCGCTAGCGGTATAATCGCCCCAGGCGTTAACGTGCTGAGCAGAAAATGTTTGCCCAAAACCAGTTGCTCCTGTTGGCTGTAATACATAAACAACATAGCCATTTGCTGCCCACAAGTTAAATGGGTAGCGCCCTGTAAAACCACGGGTAACCGGTGAGGTGCCACCGTAGTAATAGACAAGTGCAGGGTGTTTTTTAGTTTTATCTAAGTTAGTAGGTATGTACACACGCCCTGTAATTTCTACGCCGTCTTTATTTGTAAAGTTAAACTCTTCCAGAGTCGGTATTTGTGTATTAGCGTAGGCAAGCGGCTTAGAGTCCCAGATTAGGTCTGTTTTATTTTTACTTATATTTAATCGTTTAAGCTGCTGAGGCGTGGATGCTGTGGTACCGCTTAGTAGCACTTGCGGGTTTCTCTCGTGCGAGTAGCTAAATTGCTCAACGATATCTAAACCCGTATTAAGTTTTTTAAAGCGCTGTTTGCTCAAGTCATATAAATACAAAGGTTGGGTATCTTGCTCTGTTACTTTTATAAGCGCATCGCCATTATCAAGCACATGTAATTCACCTATAGCGGGGTCAAACTGCTTACTAAGCGCTTTTACGTTTTTACCGTTATCGCTAAGTAAGTATAATTGGCCGTCGTAATTATTAGCTAACATCCCTTTTGGAAGGGCACGGCCTGCGCCATTTTTAAAATCTGGGCCAGCAACAACGTACACATCTTTGTTGGCGTACTTTGCATGGTTAAAGGTTTTAAATTTACCAAAAGACGTTATTTTATTCGATTGTAAGTCAAGTTCCACCAGTTCAGTTTCTGGGTGGGTGGTGGCTTGCATAACCATAACTTGGCGGCTCATTAATACTTTGCCACGATTAGTGTTTGCATCTTCAAAGCTATGCGAAATAGGGCCTTGGCTAAGCGCTTTGGTTAAGCCGCTGTTGGTGTCTAACATATAGAGCTGACTTACATTGCGTGCGTATGACCATCTATCTTGAAGGCCTTTGTAGTGCTTAGTTAAGCTGTTGTTGCCTTCGGGGGTTTTAGACCAGCTAAAAATAAGACTGTTATTATCATAAAAATTAAAGTTACTTGCGCCTTCAAGTTCTCTGGCCAATGTTTTAATGCTGAGGTTTTTACGGTTTAGCTGTTTTAGCTCACTCCCTAGCATATAAACTAAAAATTGATTATTGGGGCTCCATACCATATTGCTTGGTTGCTGGCCTTCAAAGCGATACAAGGTTTGATTTTGGCTATTTTTAAGCTCAGTTACCACGTTTGCTTGGTTAGCTGTTTTATTTGAATAGCTGCGTGTGCTGGTAACGTATTGCTTAGCATCGGGCGCTAAAGAAAGTCCACTAATGGTGGGTGCATCAAAAAGTTGCTCGGCTGAAAGTCGCTTAGTTGTAGAGGTGTTAATTGTAATGTTGTCAGTGTCAGCTTTGGGTTCAAAGTCGAGAGAAACGTTGTTCCAGTTAGCCACTTGTTGCGCCACTACAATCACACTATGAGAGCCATTAGTTAAAGATAAAGAGTATGTGTGGTTATCGCCTTTTTGAAGCTTGGCATCAATAAACAACTGAGCGTTCTCTATCCCTTTTATAGTTAATGTGCCTTGGCTATAGCGGGTTGTTTCAATATTGAACTTAAGCGCTTGTAGGCCACCTAAAGTAAGTGCGTTTACTTTATTAAACGGCTGCCAGCTATGCTTTTTACCAAATACAGACACACTTTGCGTATTACGTTGCAACTGCTCTAATAAGTTATTAATAATGACTTGGCCGTGTGGTGTTTGAAATGGCTTAACTTGCATGTTTTCGCCTAAAGGGCCAATAAACTCGATATTTGATTTATCAAGCGGGGCTGCTATTGCTGTCAAGCTCAAGCTGCCAAGAGCAAAAAAGGTAGCTGCTTGTTTTAGTAATTTATTTTTTGTGGTCCAAGGTGAGCTAATTCTCATATTTGTGCCTATTATTGATAGTTATTTGGCCAAATATAGCATGTATTGTTACCATGCCCATATGTTCAACTCATCGGAGAAAAAGTGACTTTACTGATTGTGTACATGGTTGCTGCCATCGTTATTTCTTTTTTATGCTCTGTAATGGAAGCTGTACTGTTAAGTATTTCGCCCAGCTATGTGGCGCTATTACGCAAAAAACAGCCTGAACTTGCAAAGCAGCTCGAAAAACTAAAAAATAATGTAGATCAACCGCTTGCTGCAATACTAACGCTTAACACAGTGGCCCATACCGCCGGTGCTGCAGGTGTGGGTGCGCAAGCCGCTGTGGTTTTTTCAGATGCGGCAGTAGGAATTGCCTCTGCCATAATGACACTTTTAGTATTAGTACTTTCAGAGATTATTCCAAAAACCTTAGGGGCCAATTATTGGCGTGCCTTAACCCCTAGCGTGACCTATTCTTTACGCTTTTTAGTGATATCGCTAAAACCATTTGTGTGGCTTGCTCAAAAGCTTACTAATTTAATGGGGGCCAAGCACGATGAGGCTTTTTATATTCGCCAAGAAATAGAAGCCATGGCAGATATAGGCACCGAAACAGGGGCAATCCATGCCGATGAGTCAGAAATAATCCGCAACCTTTTACATTTTAGGCATGCGAAATTAACCGACTTAATGACGCCGCGTACTGTGCTGTATAAAGTACATAAAGGGTTAACGGTCGATCAGTACATGAGCGAGCACGGCTCGTCATCATTTTCGCGCGTGTTAGTGTTTGATAAAGACGCCGATGACATAATTGGCTTTGTGCATAAAAACGATATTATGTTGGCTTATCACCGCTTAGGTACCGATTATAAAATTAGCAAATTAGTTAAGCCTATTCATACGGTACCCGAAGGGCATAATGTGTCATCGCTACTACAAACCTTACTTAAACAGCGTACTCACATATGTTTAATTGTTGATGAATACGGTGATGTTCAAGGCATTGTAACCCTAGAGGATATGATAGAAGCCCTTATGGGGCTTGAAATTGTTGATGAGCGCGACCAATCGACCAATATGCGCATGGTTGCCAAGCAGCGCTGGCGCCAGCGTTTAGCAAGCAGCGAGCACATAGTTAGTGAAGATGACGACACGCCCCGAGATAATAAATAATTACGACGGGGTTGAAGGTTAGCGTTTAATTGTGCCCCCCGTCGTATTTACCCAGTTTAGTGCCCACTCTATAAAATCGTCTTTGGCTTTAGGGCAGGTAAACAAAAACCCTTGCATGGCTAAATTAGTGCGGTAGTTTTTTAAGTAGAGTGATTCTTCGGCGCGCTCTACGCCTTCGGCCACAAGAGCTAATTGCTCTTGGCTGGCAATATCAACCAGTGAGCTGACCACCACTTGCGAAAACTGATCTGTTTCAATATTACTAATAAGTGTACGGTCAATTTTTATTTCAGTAAAAGGCAGGCGCTTAATCTGGTTCATGTTGGTAAAGCCAACCCCAAAGTCATCCAATGATATGCCAAAGCCATGCATTCTTAATCTGTTTAAGGTTTCTAGCTGAGAAAGGCTAGACAGCGCATGTTGCTCGGTAATCTCTAAAATTATATCACTCGGTGATAGCTCATTGAGCTGTAGTATAAGCATCAGCTTGTTGGGGCAGCTTAAATCATCTAATTGTGTGGGAGATAGGTTAAAAGCCAGTTTTAGATGCGCAGCAATGTTTGTACGTATAGCTTTTAAATCGCTGGTGGCTTGCTCAAATAAGCTAAAGGTAATTTGATTAATTAACCCCGATTGCTCCGATAACGAAATAAACCGATTGGGCGAGATAATTTCGCCAGTGTGCGTTTTAACGATGCGCGCTAGCACCTCAATACTTTCTATTTCACTGGTTTGAGAATTTATTTTTGGCTGATAGTAAGGGATTATCTCGTTTAAATTGATTGCCTCATGCAATGCTTTTTCTGAAATAGAGGCATGAGAAAGGTCGTTATGTACTGCTAAATGCTTTGCTTTTTGTAAAACGGTTTTTACTTGGCTAAGTTGCACGGGTTTAGCTAAATTTGCGACTAAATGAATATTGCTATGACGCGCTAAATTGGCAGCTAGGTTGATAACCTTATGATCCATCTCCGAAATTATAACTACTGCGCCTGTAAAATTAAGCTCGCCTAGTTTTCTTATAAACTCCATACCATCCATTTCAGGCATGTTTAAGTCTGTAAATACAATATCGTAAAAGTTTATATCATCAATTACGTGAGTTAGCGCTTGCTGAGCACTCAGGCATTTTGTAACTTTATTCGAGACTCCTAGCTCATTTAAAATGGCCTCCATAACAATTAAAATCGCCTTTGAGTCATCCACAACTAAAATATTGGGTACCGAAATCGACATGCTCTATCCTTGTAACTGCTTAATATATTAGTACTGTAAAAATAGCGCCTGATCAGCCTTTTGTCAGCCTAGTTTTATATTATTTTTTATCTTCGAAGTGCTTTTGCGCTTATGGTTTAAGGCAATTCGTGTTTTTTAAATTCATCGGTATACTAGCGCCATTGTTTTAACTGGTTTTAGTCATGATAAAAATCGATCTCATGCTTGCAGAGCAACCATTAACGCTAATGGTATCTGGGCATAAAATAGTACAAATATTTCACAATCAACAGGCCATAAGCTTTACAACACCCAAAGAGCATTACGCCGAATTTACTTTAGATAATAAGCAAATAGGGATTGATAGCTCACATGTTCATGAGCAGTCTTTATCGTTATTTGTTGATGGTGTGTTTGCTACTGAACTAGCTTTGCCTGCGCCAGTAAATAGCCAGCCCAAAAAAGGCTTTTTAGGGCTAGCGGCATTGGGCTTTAAATTATTTAAAAGTGCAAAAGTAATTAAAGTGGCTTTAGCAAGTGCATCGGTTGCCGGCTATGCCTGGTTATTTAGTATTGAATTTGCGCTGATGCTAATTGCCTGTTTAGTGGTACATGAGTACGGACACGTTAGAGCCATGAAATATTTTGGCATAAAAACCAAGGGTATTTACCTTATTCCCTTTGTAGGCGGATTGGCTGTTAGTGACGATAAAATAACAACACGTTGGCAAGATGTAGTTATATCCCTCATGGGGCCAGCGTTTGGTTTGTTTACCTCTGTGCTGGGTGTGGTTTTATATTACGCCACCGAAATGGACATATTTGCCGGCGTTGCAGTACTCAGTGCCTTATTGAATTTGTTTAACCTTTTGCCTATTTTACCGCTTGATGGCGGGCATGTATTAAAAAGTATCAGCTTTTCAATGCGATCTTGGGTCGGTTTAAGTGTGTGCTTACTCGGTGTGTTATTTGGCTTATGGCTGAGCTACACATTTGGCTTAATGTTGCTGGTGTTCTTTTTGTTTGTTGGCGCACTGGAAATCGTATTTGAATGGCGAGGCCGCCACTACTCACACTTAATGCCGCTAGATAAATATGGCCAAGGCTTTTCAGCTGTTATGTATGCAGTTGTAGTAGCTGGGCATGTAGCTGTAATGATGCACTTTGCCGATTCAGAAAATCCAATATTGAGTCTGCCGATGACTATTTTATCGAGCTAATCGCTATACGCGCAGTATACCTAAATACTGCGCGTTATTAAGGGTTAGTAAAAGCTCAGCACTAGCGATATAAATACCCCCGTTACAAATAACTGCACAACACAAAACCCCATAATGTCTTTTGCTTTTAACCCTGCTATTGCCAGTACAGGTAATGCCCAAAAGGGTTGAATTAAATTGGTCCACGCATCGCCCCAGGCAACCGCCATAGCAACGCGTGATATATCGGCGCCCAGCTCTTGCGCTGCGGGTATAACAATAGGTGCTTGTACTGCCCATTGGCCGCCGCCAGAAGGTACAAACATATTAACGAGTCCTGCACTTATAAAGCTAAAAAATGTCAAGCTATCGGCATCTGCTACGGCAATAAAACCACGCGATATTTGCTGCGCTAAACCGCTGTCGACCATCACAGCCATAATACCTGCGTAAAACGGAAATTGAATGACAATACCCGCACCGCTAGGAATTGCTTGTTGCAAGCTGTTAAGCAAGTTATGCGGTGTTTGGTGCAAGGTAATGGCTAAAAATAAGAACACAGCAATAATGCTGTTTAGGTTTAGGCTACCGCCTGCAACTATAAAGTAATACCCTAAATAGCAAAGGCCAAGTAAACCAATCGAAATGCCAAGCAGCTTTGTGTGTTCTAAATGCTGAGCAGGGCGAGTAATTTTTTCATGTGCGGGCGGGGGCTCTTTAATAAGTGCTGGGTCTACATATACGCTGTTTTTATCACTGGGTAGCATGTAGCGGTTAACCAACGGCATAATAATAAATAAGCCAATTAATATTGCTATGTTAAAACCAGCAAACAGGGTTTGCTCGGTACTAATTATGCCAATGCTATTTTGTGAAAAGTGCCCTTCGGTAGCAATCGTAAGCGGAATTGAGCCTGCTAAGCCGCCATGCCACACCACAAAGCCAGAATAAGCACTGGCAACTAATAGGCGGTAATCGACCTGTGTTTGCCTTGCAATTGCTTTGGCAAATAAAGCCCCAATAACTAAGCCAAACCCCCAATTAAGCCAGCTGGCTAATAGCGAAATAAGCGTGACTAAAATAATCGCTTTTGGCGCTGAATTAGCAAGCGCCGCCAGTTTGTTTAATAACGAATTGATAATGGGGGTGCTTGCTAGCATGTAACCTGTAATCAGCACTAACAGCATTTGCATGGCAAAGCTAAGCAGGTTCCAAAAACCACTCCCCCATGCGTTAATAACTTCAATATGTGTTGCGGGGGTAAAAATACTGGCAGAGAGTAAAGTAATTAAGCTCAGCAATATGACAAATATAAAAGGGTCAGGTAAGTAGCGCTCTACTAATTTGGTAAACGGTGTGGCAATTTTATTAAGCATAATGTGTCTGTGTGTTTTTTAGTCTTATTATAATTAATCATGCTCTTAGCACATTAGCAAACCCGCATTTAGTCTTATATTTTAGGGCCTGAGTATCTTATAGGTTGAACAAAATTTAATCCTAAAAGGGTAACTGGCCTTACTTAAAGGCTTAAACGTTGCTTAAAAGCATGGCTTACAGTAACGTACTGTTTATAGATAATTTACTAACAAAGATTTTGTATCATGCCGGTAATATTTAAGAGGCTAGCGCTACTTGTTCGTGCTCATATCGATCAGCTGAGCTGGCAAGCCGTGGTGCTTGCAATACTTGCTCATATGTTAGTGACTTGGGGGCTGCTATTTATTGCAAATGAGCAAGCGCTTACCTCGTTTACGACCTTTTTTTACTACTACACAGTAACTACCTCAACAGTGGGTTACGGCGATTTTAGCCCAACCAGCGAGCTGGGACGTTGGGTTGTGGCTTTAATACAAATTCCGTTTGGATTAGCTTTATTTGGCGTTCTGTTAGGAAAAACAGGGCAAACAGTGACTTACTTAATTAGGCGCGCTATGACTGGTGATAAAAACTTTGCTCACAGTAACAACCACATTATTATTTTTGGTTGGCACGATACCCGAACAAAAAAGATGATTGATTATATCCTTGCCGATACCAAACGTACCGACCGCCGTATTTTGTTGGCGGTGACTGAGCAAATGGATCACCCATTTTTAACTAACGAAAATGTCGACTTTGCCCGCCTAACAAGTTTTACCGATTTAGAAGAGCTTGAGCGTGTAGCTATAAGCCGTGCCGACAAAGTTATTATTGATGGGCAAGATGACGACCAAACATTTACAACGGCACTGCGTATTAGTCGTTTAGTTAAAGATGAGTGCCATATTAGCGCGCACTTTTTAGATGAAACCAAGGTCGATATGTTGCTTGAGCATTGCCAAAATGTGGAGTGTAGTAGCGCTAAGTCGGCTGAGATTTTAGTACGCTCAATGCAAGACCCAGGCTCGAGTCGAGTACAAGAAGAGCTATTATCTACATTGCACGGCGACACGCAGTTTAGCCTAGCTATTCCAAGTGAATGCGAAGAGATGGAGTTTGGTACTTTATTTCATCATTTTAAGCATGACTATAATGCTATTTTGTTAGGGGTGGCGCATAACTTAAGTGCACAAAATATGGATTTAAATCCGCCACTTGATTACAAGGTAAATGCGGGCGATATCCTGCACTACATTGCCCTTGAACGTGTGCTAACAAATGAAGTAGATTGGCAAAGCTTGGCCAAATAACAAGGCTTAGGTTAAATAATGAATGAAGTAGTATTTTTAATAATTATTTTAAGCGCTTATATATTACCCGTGGTGATAGTGGTTAATAGTAAGCGCACCCAAGGCCACGAAAAAAACGGCTGGTTATTAGGCGTAATTATTTTTTCGTGGTTGGGACTTTTTATGTATTTTACGATTGTGCCCAAGCATGGTCACAAAAAAAGAAAGAAGAATAAACCGTCATAGGTCTATTCTAGCTGCTTGAGTTTGTGCTCAACCAGCGGATCATCTGGCACTATTTGTTGGGCAACTTCTAATAACTGAATAGCATCATTTGGGTGTTCATCTTGATGTTTAAGTGCGACATCTATTAACGGCTGAATATCTATTTTGGCCTGATGTTCTTGCACATGCACTTCTTTTTCATCTGCTAAAATTTGATGTGCTGTACTTAATAATGCCAAGCGGTGAGGCGAGCTCGCATTTGCCTTATTTAGGCTTTGATAATACTCTTCTTTTAAGCGCAAGGTTTTGGTTTGCAAACGAAACTGCGCTATATCAATCTGCTGGTGGCGTATAAAATCAACAGCCACTTGTTTGTAAAAGCCAAATTTGGTGAGGTAACTTGCGTGGGTACCGTGGCCCATGCCAAACACTCTTAAATGAGTCAGTTGTGGGTACCGCTTAGCATGTAGGCGGTCTATTTTATTGGTGGGGTCATAAATTATATACCCCTTAGCATGGCCTAAATCGAGGTCGTTATACTCACTTTGCCAATCAAATTGCTGCGCAAGCTCTGTGCTGGAGCGGGTGTCCCACGGAACTGTTTCGGTGTTTTTGGTGCTAACAGGATGAAAAAATAAAACCTGATCTAATTTAAGTAATTTTGCAAACGCGCCAACAGCAAAACCACCGCGACTAAGGCCATAGCCTAAGCGGCACTTAAACGGTGTAAGTAAGCTTGATAACTGCTCCAAAAAGAAGATTAAATTACGGCTTCTAAACCAATTGCTTTTGCCTAAATGTTGGAACGAAATAACATTAACATTTTGTTTTTGCGCTAAGTGATAGCCCCAAGGGGCAAAGTCATCGGTTAGGTCGTGTTCTTGGACGTTGGTCCCCGCGGGGGAAAAAGTAAAAAGCAGGGGCTTATTTAAATCAACAAAGTCGTATTTTACATACACATCGCCGAGTAGGTCGCCGCCACACATAGGCAGCTTAGTTTGTTGTTCATCATGGCAAAGCGTTAACCATTCATCTAACCAATACAGTAGTTTCATTAATCCCCCAATTATAACTCGCGGGGGATCGTATCAAACACGGCCAAATGAGGTCAAACATAGCCAAGCTCTAGCCCGTTAATGATTAGCTACTATTACAGCTTGATATTTGCTTACTGAGCTTAATTGCTCATGGCTATGATTTGCTCCCAGTCGTTTTGTGTGACTGGCATTACCGAAAGACGGCCTGCTTTTTTAAGGGCTAATTCGGTAATTGCCTCGTTAGCTTTAATGTCTTTTAAGCTTACGCGTTTGTTTAAATGGCTTTTATAGGTTACTTCAACTACAAACCAGCGTGGCTTGTCGGGCGTCGCTTTCGCATCGTAATAGTCACTATTTAAATCAAACTGAGTTGGGTCGGGGTAGGCTTCTTTAGTAACAGTGGCTATGCCCACAACGCCTACTTGTTTGCAGCTAGAGTGGTAAATAAATACTAAGTCACCTAATTTTATATCGTCACGCATAAAGTTACGTGCCTGATAATTACGCACGCCTTCCCACAGGGTGGTTTGTTGCGGCGCTGTTTTTAAATCATCAATCGAAAAAGCATCGGGCTCAGTTTTAAATAGCCAATAATTCATAGCGTTACTCATTTAGTTAGATTTACATAGCTGCATTGTATAGTATCATTAGCTTATCTGGGGATTGAGAGAACAGCAAATGAGCCAAGTATTAGATGATTTATTATCGTTATTGTCACTTGAAGAAATTGAACAAGGTTTATATCGTGGGCAAAGCCAAGATTTAGGGTTTAGAGCGGTATTTGGTGGTCAAGTAATGGGGCAGGCGTTGTCTGCTGCAAAAGAAACGCTACCAAAAGGACGTGTTGTTCATTCATTACACTCTTACTTTTTACGCCCCGGCGACGCCGCAAAACCGATTGTTTACGACGTAGAAACCATCCGCGATGGTAAAAGCTTTAGCACCCGCCGAGTAAGCGCTATTCAATACGGTAAACCTATTTTTTATATGACTGCGTCGTTTCAGGGTGAAGAAGAAGGCTTATCGCATCAAGCAACCATGCCTAATGTACCGCCACCAGAGGAGCTTCGCTCGTCTCTAGAGTTTTATCAAGAAAATGCCCACCACATACCCGAGGTGATCCGTAATAAGTTTATACGCGAAATGCCCATTGAAATGCGCCCGGTTACTTTTCATAACCCGTTTAAGCCAGAGGTTATTGAGCCCGTAAAGCACATTTGGATTAAAGCCAATGGCGATATGCCCGACGATCAACGCATTCATAATTACTTATTAGCGTATGCCTCTGACTTTGAGTTTTTACCTACGGCATTACAGCCCCATGGCGTATCGTTTATGCAGCCAAATATGCAAGTGGCAACGATTGACCATGCTATGTGGTTCCACCGCCCATTTAGAATGGACGATTGGATTTTATATACCATAGACAGCCCAAGTGCTAGTTCTGGGCGAGGCTTGGTAAGAGGCCAGTTTTTTGACCGCCAAGGTAATTTAGTCGCATCAACGATTCAAGAAGGGGTGATGCGACAGCGTTAATTTTATTAGACTTACTGGCAATAGACTGGCTGTTATGCGCAAATTAGTAGTGCTTTCGCTAAAGGTTTTGCCAAGAGATAAGAGTCTTTATGTAGCGTTGTTGTTCAATAACCAAACGTACAAAAAAGCCTCAACATGTTAAATGTTGAGGCTTTTTAATGGTGTTTAATTAGAGCTTAAATTACAGCAGCTCGGCTAATTACATTGATCTTGCACTATGTCGCTAACCGATTGCCATATACGCGCAGGTAATAAGGTTTTTAAGTACATGTATATTTCACACAGTTGTGTACTACCGTGAATACCATTTTCACCTTCAGTAATGAGCAGCTCACCGCGTAAATTATCAATAAAGCTTACCAGTACTTTTTTATCAAAAAACTCCGGGGTTTTAATGCCGTGTAAGGTGCCTAAACGGTTTGCCAGTACTTGGCTTTCACGCTCTAGTTCGGCTTTTTCAATTCCGTTACTGGTTTGAATAAAGCCCACAACAATGGCATAACGTTGCAACGTAAAGCTAAGCGACCTTCCTAGCATTTCAAGTTTGGCTAACGAATCATTCGTGTTAGTAACATGAATGGTATCGCCATCAAGCTCAATTAAGTTTTGATCGCTAAAGTTAGCCAAAATACGGCTTATGTAGTTTTCATCTAGCGGCTGTAAATACCATTCTTTTGCAAACAGAGGGTAAAAAGCCGAAACAAGCTTTTGGCATTGCTCAACCGTACTACTGTGTTGCTTAAATAAGTGCAAAGCAATAAGGCTTGGCACAGCAAATAAGTGCAAAATATTATTACGATAATAGTTAAACAGGGTTTTTTCTTTATCGTTAATTGCAATAATTTCGCCAAATTCATCGCTAATAACATCAAACTTATTAAGCTTAATGGCGTGCGTTAATAGTTGCTCTGGTGTTTCATCGGGGGCAGTGACTTTATCGCTATAGCTTGCATCGCGTTGTAGGCGTAAGTAAAAATCTAGTTGCGCTAATAGCTTAGGCTTACTTAACGCGTGCTTGTCGTTAACTAGCAAAATCATAGCCAGTAAATTCACAGCGTTAAGTGCTGCGGCATTATTAATTTTTACCATTACTTGGTCGGCCAATGCGGCTACTTGAGGGCCTAGCCATTGCGGCTTTTGCACATCGGTAGGGTGTATTGCATCGCGCCAATCAGGTTGGTTGTCGTTTAAGTATTGGTTTATAGAAATAGGGTCGCCAAAGTTTAAGTAACCACGGCCATAATTTTTAAGGTTTTTAATGGCTTTAAAAATACCAAAAATGGACTCGCCTTTTTTATCTTTACCGGCAAGCTCTTTTAAGTAGGTATTGATTTCCATTACATGTTCATAGCCAATGTATACCGGCACAATAGAAACCGGGCGATCTATGCCGCGTAGCATTGCTTGCAATGTCATGGCGAGCATACCGGTTTTTGGCGGTAGTAATCGGCCTGTGCGGCTGCGCCCGCCTTCAGTGTAAAACTTAACTGAGTAACCTTTAATAAATAGCTGGCTTAAATACTCTTTAAATACGGCTGAGTAAAGTTTATTACCGGCAAACGAGCGGCGGATAAAAAACGCCCCTGAGCGGCGAAAAATACCACCGGCAGGGAAAAAGTTAAGATTAATGCCCGCGGCAATATGCGGCGGCACCAAACCTTGATGGTATATGGCATAGGTAAGTAACAAGTAATCCATGTGGCTGCGATGACACGGCATATAGATTATCTCGTGACCTTTATTTGTTAGCTCATGAATTTGCTCGGTGTATTTTATATCTAAACCGTTATAAAGCTTAGTCCACAGCCACGTTAAAATTCTGTCGCCTACACGTATCATTGCCTCAGAGTAATTAGCGGCAATTTCATCTAGTAGTTTTAACGCGTTTTGGCGGGCTTCTGTTTGGCTTATTCCTTTTGACTTTGCTTCATCTTGAATTGCTTTTTTTATTGTCGGCGAAGCCAAAAGTGAGTTAAATAGTTGCTCGCGCGAGGGCATTTTAGGGCCCGTAGCGGCCAGTTTTTGGCGTTTAAAGTGCACACGAGCAACACGCAATAGTTTTTGTGGTAGCTCATTTACGTCGGCTTTTTCGTTCACGATAAGTGATAAATCGAGTGGCTGGCTAAAGCGAATAAAGTTATCGCGCCCAGAAAACAGCACAACGAAAAATTTTCTAAACCAACTAGGCGTAAGAGAGTGGGTAATTAAGGTACGAATACCTGGCTTTTCTTTACCTGGGTCGCGCCCCCATAAAATAGTTACCGGCACCACTTGTACATTCTTTTGCCCGCTATTTAATAAATGCTCAACTATTTGCTTACCCTGTGATAAAGCGGCAGTCGGTTTAGCTGTATCGCCAAATAAAGGCGGCGGATTTTTAATACCAATAAAGCGGGCCAACTCGTGGTTTCCTAACGTTTGATATTCGCATGGGTTAGGCAAACCATACTTTTTACATACATTAGTAAGCGCGGCTAAATCGAAACGCGAATTTAAACGTACTATATAAAAAGTAGGGTGTTCAGGATTAAGGCCATATTGCTCTATAGGGCTTTGGGGAAGGACCTTACTTTTTACCAAAACACGGCTTACGCAGCTAGTAAGAAAATTCAAACAATAATTTAATAAACGCATCGACTCACCATATTGAGAGTATTAAAAGCAAAATTAGCGCATAGGATACCATAATATCTATAAAATCCTGTAATTTGCGTAATCGGTTAAATTATAAACATAAGACTAATTTGGCGCTGAGCAGTTCAATTTTAGCTATAAATAACCAGTGGCGGTTATTTGGGCAGCCTTACACCCATAATTAATTTGCAATTAGTTGTTGCATTTATCACCAATATCACTATAATACGCAGGCTTTCAAGATTCATCTGGAACTTGAAGGGATAAATTAAGCTTGGATTTCAAGCTAATAAACAGGAGTTCCGATTTGGAACTCATCGTAGATATAAATCAACAACCGGCATCTTAATTATTAAGATTGTTTCGGTCGTTTTTTTATGCTCTTTAAATGCTCTTTATATTGAGGTTTAAGAATGTCAAATCAACGCATTCGTATTCGCCTAAAAGCTTTTGACCACCGTTTGATTGACCAATCAACGGCGGAAATCGTGGAAACTGCGAAACGCACAGGCGCACAAGTACGTGGTCCAATCCCACTACCTACACGCTTTGAACGTTTTACTGTACTAACTTCACCGCACGTAAACAAAGATGCGCGTGATCAGTACGAGATCCGCACCCATAAACGTCTGATCGACATCGTAGAACCAACTGACAAGACTGTTGACGCATTAATGCGTTTAGATCTTGCTGCTGGTGTTGATGTTCAAATCAGCCTGGGTTAATCGAAAGATTAGAGAGGTTATAGGAAAATGGCATTAGGTCTAGTCGGTCGTAAAGTGGGTATGACACGTATCTTCACTGAAGATGGTGTATCTATCCCTGTGACAGTTATCGAAGCGACTCCTAACCGCATTGCTCAGATCAAATCTGACGCAACAGACGGTTATAACGCGCTTCAAGTAACCGCAGGCACTAAAAAAGCAAGCCGTGTAAACAAAGCAGCAGCGGGTCATTTCGCTAAAGCTGGTGTTGAAGCGGGTCGCGGTCTGTGGGAATTCCGCCTAAATGGTGGTGAAGGCGATTTTGAAGTAGGCGCTGAGCTTACTGTTGAATTATTCAACGAAATCAACAAAGTTGACGTAACCGGTACTTCTAAAGGTAAAGGTTTCCAAGGTGGTGTTAAGCGCTGGAATTTCAGCATGCAAGACGCTACTCACGGTAACTCTCTATCTCACCGTGCTCCTGGTTCAATCGGTCAAAACCAATCACCTGGTAAGGTGTTTAAAGGTAAGAAAATGGCCGGTCATATGGGTGCTGAGCGTGTAACGACTCAAAACTTAGAACTAGTTCGCGTTGACGCTGAGCGTAACTTGCTTTTAGTTAAAGGTGCAGTACCTGGCGCTATCGGCGGTGACGTTATCGTTAAACCAGCTGTTAAAGCATAAGTCCTGGAGATTTAGTGATGGAATTAGCAATTAAAGACGCTTCTGGCGCTCTTGAAGTTTCTGAAGCTACTTTTGGACGTGAGTTTAACGAAGCATTAGTACACCAAGTAGTTGTTGCATACGCAGCAGGTGCTCGTCAAGGTACTCGTGCTCAGAAGACACGTTCTGAAGTAAGCGGTGGTGGTAAAAAACCATGGGCTCAAAAAGGTACTGGCCGTGCACGTGCTGGTACAATCCGTAGTCCAATTTGGCGTTCAGGTGGCGTTAGCTTCGCAGCTAAACCACAAGACCACAGCCAAAAAGTAAACCGTAAAATGTACCGCGGTGCGATCAAAAGCATCTTATCTGAATTAGTTCGTCAAGAGCGTTTAATCGTTGTTGAAAGCTTTGGTCTTGAAGCACCAAAGACTAAAGAACTAGTTTCTAAGCTTAAAGAACTTGAGCTTAAAGATGTTCTTATCGTGACTGAAGAAGTAGATGAAAATCTTTTCTTATCGGCACGTAACCTGTACAAGGTTGACACGCGTGATGTAGCTGGTATCGATCCTGTAAGCTTAATTGCTTTCGACAAGGTACTTATTACAGCTGCTGCTGTTAAGCAACTTGAGGAGGCGCTAGCATGATCCGTGAAGAACGTCTTTTAAAAGTGATCCTTGCTCCACATATCTCTGAAAAAAGCACAATTGCTGCTGAAGAAAACAATACTATTGTTTTTAAAGTAACAAATGACGCAACTAAAGCTGAAATTAAAGCAGCAGTTGAGAAGCTTTTTGAAGTAGAAGTAACGGGTGTTCGCACACTTAACGTTAAGGGTAAAACAAAACGTACTGGCATGCGTTTCGGTCGTCGTAGCGACTGGAAGAAAGCTTACGTTACTCTTAAAGAAGGTAGCGAGCTAGACTTTGTCGGCGGCGCCGAGTAATAAGGGGAGTTAGAATTATGGCACTTCAAAAGTGTAAACCAACTTCTGCGGGTCGTCGTCACCTAGTTAAAGTGGTTAACCCAGATTTACATAAGGGTAAACCTTACGCACCACTATTAGAGAAAAACTCTAAATCAGGTGGTCGTAATAACAATGGTCGTATTACGGTTCGTCATATCGGTGGTGGTCATAAGCATCATTACCGTTTAATCGATTTTAAACGTACTAAAGATGGCATTCCAGCCACTGTTGAGCGTTTGGAATATGATCCAAACCGTAGCGCAAACATCGCTCTTGTATTATATGCAGACGGTGAGCGTCGTTACATTATCGCACCTAAAGGCTTAAAAGCTGGCGATGCAATCCAGTCTGGTGTTGATGCACCAATCAAGCCTGGTAATGCATTACCTATGCGTAACATGCCTGTAGGTTCGACTGTTCACAACGTAGAATTAAAACCAGGTAAAGGTGCTCAAATCGCACGTTCTGCTGGTGCATACGTTCAAATCCTTGCGCGTGATGGTCAATACGTAACATTACGTCTTCGTTCTGGCGAAGTACGTAAAGTACAATCTGATTGTCGTGCAACGCTAGGTGAAGTAGGCAATGCTGAGCATATGCTTCGTTCACTTGGTAAAGCAGGTGCAAATCGCTGGCGTGGTATTCGTCCGACAGTTCGTGGTGTTGCCATGAACCCGGTTGATCACCCACACGGTGGTGGTGAAGGTCGTACATCTGGTGGTCGTCATCCTGTGTCTCCATGGGGTAAGCCTACTAAAGGTGCTAAGACGCGTAAGAACAAGCGTACGGATAAATTTATAGTACGTCGTCGTACTAAGTAATATTGAGGAATAGCCATGCCACGCTCTCTCAAGAAGGGTCCTTTTATAGACCTACACTTGCTGAAGAAGGTAGAGAAAGCTTTGGAAAGCGGTGAAAAGAAGCCAATTAAAACTTGGAGCCGTCGTTCAATGATCATACCTAACATGATCGGATTGACCATTGCTGTCCATAATGGTCGCCAGCATGTACCAGTTTTCGTTTCTGACGAAATGATCGGTCACAAACTAGGTGAATTTGCACCAACTCGCACTTACCGTGGCCATGCTGCGGATAAGAAAGCGAAGAAACGCTAAGAGGGGAATGATAAATGCAAGCATTAGCTAAACATAAATTCGCCTCTGGTTCGGCGCAAAAAGCTCGTCTAGTTGCAGATCAGATCCGCGGACTACCTGTCGATCGCGCTCTAGAAATCCTGGCGTACAGCCCGAAAAAAGCGGCTGTATTAGTTAAAAAAGTACTTGAGTCTGCTATTGCTAACGCAGAGCATAACGAAGGTGCTGACATTGATGAGCTTCGTGTAACTACGATTTTTGTGGACGATGGTCCTACAATGAAACGTATTATGCCACGTGCTAAAGGACGCGCAGACCGCATCCTTAAGCGTACAAGCCACATCACTGTTGTGGTTTCAGATAGCTAGGAGTATAAGTAATGGGACAAAAAGTTCATCCTACTGGTATTCGCCTAGGTATATCTAAACCTTGGGTTTCTACCTGGTACGCGAGTTCTAAAGATTTCTCTGATCAGCTTTTTGGCGATCACAAAGTACGTACTTTCCTTACAAAGGAATTAAAAGCGGCTTCTGTGTCTAAAATCGTTATTGAGCGTCCAGCAAAATCGATCCGCGTAACAATTCACACGGCTCGTCCGGGTGTTGTTATCGGTAAAAAAGGCGAAGACGTTGAAAAGCTACGTCAAGCGGTAACTAAGATCGCAGGTGTACCTGCTCAGATTAATATTTCTGAAGTACGTAAACCAGAGTTAGATGCACAACTAGTAGCAGACGGCATTGCCTCTCAGCTAGAGCGTCGTGTTATGTTCCGTCGCGCTATGAAGCGTTCGGTACAAAATGCAATGCGCATCGGTTCTAAAGGGATCAAAGTTGAAGTTAGCGGTCGTCTTGGCGGCGCAGAAATCGCACGTTCAGAATGGTATCGTGAAGGTCGTGTACCTCTACATACTCTTCGTGCTGATATCGACTACGCAACTTCTGAAGCCTTAACCACTTATGGTATCATTGGTGTTAAAGTTTGGATCTTCAAAGGCGAAGTTATTGGTGGTTTACCACTAGTACAAGAGCAAGAGAAGCCAGCTAAACGCGCACCAAAGAAAGCCAAGAAAAGTGCTAAGTAGAGGTAGCGAGTAATGTTACAGCCAAAACGTACAAAATTCCGTAAAATGCACAAAGGCCGCAACCGCGGTTTAGCGCAAAACGGTAACAAAGTAAGCTTCGGTACTTTCGGTTTGAAAGCTACTGGTCGTGGCCGCATGACTGCTCGTCAAATCGAAGCAGCTCGTCGTGCTATGACGCGTCACGTGAAACGTCAAGGTAAAATCTGGATCCGTGTCTTCCCTGACAAGCCGATCACAGAAAAGCCTCTTGAAGTTCGTATGGGTAAAGGTAAAGGTTCTGTTGAATATTGGGTTGCTGAAATTCAGCCTGGTAAAGTACTTTACGAAATGGAAGGTGTTTCTGAAGAGCTTGCTCGTGAAGCGTTTGACCTTGCAGCTCGTAAACTGCCATTCAAAACAACTTTCGTAACTCGGACGGTAATGTGATGAAAGCAAGCGAACTAAAAGACAAAAGCGTAGAAGAGCTAAATGCTGAACTTCTAGGACTTCTTCGTGAGCAGTTTAACCTGCGCATGCAAGCAAGCACTGGTCAGTTAGCTCAGACACACACGCTAAGAACAGTACGTCGCGATATCGCGCGTGTAAAAACAATTATTAACCAGAAGGCAGGTCAATAATGAGCGATAAAATTCGTACTCTTCAAGGCCGTGTAGTAAGCGACAAGATGGAAAAATCTTTCACTGTTGCTATCGCACGTTACGTGAAGCACCCAATCTATGGGAAATTCATCAAACGTACTACTAAGCTACACGTACATGACGAAAACAACACAGCAAAAGCGGGTGACGTAGTTACTATCCGTGAATGCGCACCAATTTCTAAGAATAAATCTTGGACTTTAGTAGACGTTGTTTCTAGTCCAAAACAAGCTTAATTTTTAAATTAAGTAAGTTTTGAAAAAAAGCCCTGGCATTAGCCGGGGCTTTTTATTTGCGTTTAATGTCTTGTCCTGAAATGTGTTTACACATTTAGGACTTATTTTATGAAAACCACTAAAACTAAAGACGTTAAGCGTACTCAGCGAGATTATACATTAGGCTTTAAATTATCTATTGTTGAGCAAGT